>DSCZ01000198.1 GCA_011048855.1 Desulfobacteraceae bacterium
CTATAATCCCTTTTGTTTGACCGCCGAGATAGCTCAGCCGGTAGAGCAGGGGACTGAAAATCCCCGTGTCCCCAGTTCAACTCTGGGTCTCGGCACCAGGAAGATCAAGGGGTTGCGGCACTTTTGCCGTAGCCCCTTTTTCTTTAGAGGGGGTCCAGTGGAAGGATAGTGGAAGAAATTTCTTTCGATGCGGCGTCTGGGCTGCCTAGAAAAATACTCCGCCGATACAGATAAAAGACCGCTCACTAGAAGCCTGATCCACCAACAGAAAAGCCCAAACACTCCGACCAGAATTTCCAAAATCTTATGAGCATGAATGCAAGTCCATCCCCAATAAAAAAATCGACTCTTAATCAATTGGTCGGGGGTTCGATCCCTCCCACGCCCACCAGGAAAATCAAGCACTTAGGGCTCTTCTTCGGAAGGGCCTTTTTTGTTACCTGCCCGTTTATCCAACTTCTGTCCAACTTTTTTGATTTTCAATATGGCATTTCATACGCTTCTTTTTTGGTTCATGGGTGTCCAGTCAAAGAATCGTGAAAGGAATTTTCTTTGACGGGCCGCCTGAGTCGAAAAAAAATATGCTTCAAAGCTCCAAAACATAGGTCAGGCATTGAAGGCATAATTCAGCATTTATTTTGGACAGGAGTACCTCAAGGTGTTAATCAACAATCGCTTTTAACAACGCATCCCTTGCATCCGAGTAAAACTGGATGTCAACTTTTGTAGCCATCTCGTCAGACAGATCAAAGAGCTGCCGTCGACAGGCGACCGGTATCAAGAGAGCTGTCGCCCCCTTCTCTACAGAGATTTCTGCAATGCTCACCGGATTGTGAATGGCTTCGATGGAGCCACCCAGATTGATTTCTCCCGTAATAATCAGTCCACCACGCACACTTTTTTTCAACAGGGCCGTACAGAGTGCTATAAGGGCGGGAACTCCGAGCTTGGCACCTGACTTCGATGCGTCAAACGCACGGAGTTGTACCGTGAATTCATGGTTTCTGGGATCCTTATCGCCGACAAGGAGGGAGGCTCGGGCGTAGAGATTCTGTTCGGCATACCCCATGCTCTCCTTGAAAGCCGGCGGCACAGGTTTGTTTAAAATCTTCACCCCTGAACCTGGGCCTTCATTGATCTCGATGCGGTAAAGTCCGGGGTTGTCACCGCTGCCGCCCGGGCTGACGGCCCATACCTGACCCGGTTCGAGCGGATCGGTGCCGATACTGTTTTCACTCTGCAGCTCAGGGGTCGAGACGAACTTTTCCACCCCGTCCGCACCCATGACGTAGCTAAAATGAGTGTTTCGGAACTCGGCTGCCCCGATTCGCTTCTGTTGTTCCTTTACCCGGCGCCTTGCTTCGAGTGCGATCCTTACAGCCCATTCCAGATCTTCGTCCGGAATGTCATTTTTATCGCCAGGGTAAAGCAGCTTGAGTAAACCGCTGACCGTTTTATTCACCGCATTGGTATCCCGTCCAGACAGGGCTCCGCCGAAAAACACCCGGTTTTGCAGCAGACCAAGCCTGGTCTGGTTGCGGAGCCGGCTCCAACATTCGGAAAGGAAGTCACTTACCAGGCCGAAATGGTTGGTAAGCAGTTCCTTGTCGATTTTAGGGACATCCCAGCCCGGCAGATACCCGTGGATTCGATCCATGAAAGCGGTATCATTCCGCATCTCCGGGGGCAGTGGGCCGAGGAGGTGTCCAACCCTCTGCTGGGTCTCCACATCCACCTCAAAATTACCCACAAGTACAATGCTGCCGTCGGCGCGGATGCTTTCCTTCCCCCGGCTGAATTCCCCTGACTCCATGTATCCTTTCATGATGTTCACGCCGTCCTTCTGATCAAAGGATATGCCGGAGATCTCGTCAAAACAGATCACGTCATACTGACAGACCAACCCGCGCCGGCCCGTGGAATTGTTCACGAACATCCGGGCGACCGTGGCCTTCCCGCCTGAAATGAGATGGGCATACGGCGAGACTTGCTGAAACAGATGGCTCTTACCCGTGCCCCTGGGACCAAGCTCAACAAGGTTGTAGTTGCGTTCGACAAATGGCACCATCCGTAACAACAACGCATTCCTCTGGCGCTCGGACAATATGCCCGGCTCGATACCAATAGAACGCAGCAGGAAGTCCTTCCATTCTTCCGTGGAGAATTTTTCTCTGGCGTCGGAAAGATTGTCCAAAACGTCGCGTTTCGAAAGCTGGATTTCACGAAGGGTATCGACACCGAAGGGACGCCCTCCCCTTTCCTGTGCAATCGCCGCGTCGTAGCCAAGGGTGATTTCCGCATAGAAGCCTCCCGTGAGCATGCGTTCGTGATTGTTGACAAGCTCAGAACTTATGCGCACATCGGTCAACTGCAGACTGGGAAGTGTGGCGATAAAAGAATCCGTCCTGGTATCCAAACGGGCCGTAATCAAGTCAATAATTTTGACTTCGCCGTGTTCCCTGGCCCGTGCCTTGAAAAGCTCTTCCTCTCCGGCCTTGACGGTGCGTGACTTTAACTGCCGTTCGACGATTTCCAGGCCTTCGTTGATCTCTTCCTGGTCAATGCTCGCGCAATACCGGCCGAGCAGAAACTCGACCACATAGGTAGGGACAGGGAACTGGCGGCTGAATGTGCGAACAAGGTCTTTTCGGACAAGATACCCTTCAAGGCTCGCTGCGGCCCTCTCGTCGATGTGATCCAACTCGATCATTCCTCTCCTCCCCCAATTACAGTGGTTCGTTGAGCAACAGGCGCACCGTCTGCATCGAGCAGAACGATAAAAACCTCGCGTCCTTGCAGCTCATCATCTTCTACAACCACCGATGCCATACCGTTCTCATTAAGCGGTTTCGTGTTCATTACCACCGAACTGTCGGCCTCCCCTGCATTCAAACGGATATCCACATCGATGCCTGGGCATTCCCCCAGCACAGCCACCTTGCAACGCAGTCCGGTCCATTTCACATCGGTTACTTTAAGGTGTGCCTTTCTTTTTGCTTTATTCCCCGCGGACACATCGAGCCTCAAAAGCAGGCACTCCTGGAGGCTCAATCCACCATGGGCATATTCCTCCCTCCCTTTGAAACAGCTGATTCCGTCCGCCAATGCGAAATACCGATTGGGATTCCAATACCATGGGTAGAGCCGTTCTTCGGTCATTGATCCCGGCTTCAAAGACGCACAGCGTCCCCACTTGGTTTCGGAAAGAGCCCCTGGCAGATCGGCTTTCGGTAACCCCCCGGGTAAAAGCAACCAGCCGTGATCCGTAACGATGCGCACGGTTTTCCAACCTGACCCAAGGAGATCTATCACATGGGCGCTGATTTCCCTCAGCAGGGCGTTCATCTGCCTGGCCAGTTTCCATCCTCTAGAATGACCTTCATGATCGATGTCTCCAAACTCGGACCACGCCTTTTGAATATCCAAATGGGATGAATGACTATGGGAATCCTTTTCCAGGAACCGATAGCCGCTTTCTTCAAGGGCCTTGCGCAGATGATAGGCCGACATTACTTCGAAACTGAAACCTTCAGGTTCTTCTGCAATTCGGTTGGATTTGCGGTTGAAAGGGGCGACGGCAGGCTTCCCCGTTCCTGTCACACTTGGCAAAGCCGCCCAGTATTCACGACGCGCAACGACATATCCGGCACCCTCCAGCATCTCGCTCAGCCGCATAGCACAATCAAGGCGCAATCCGTCCACGAACACGATGCACTCATTATCGCCGGCGCCTTGTACCTTCACTTTCTCCGGTGCGCTTTCAATCCAAATTTGCTGCAAATGCCGGGCGGAATCCTCAGCCCAGGGCTGGTATATGGATCGGATCACCGTAGAAACGACCTCAAGATCTTCGTTTTTCTCGATAGGTTCGAGGGCGCGGATGAACGAATCATCGGCCTTCCAGCCTTGGTGCGTGTAACCGGCGGCCAGATCGTCAATCTCCCCTGCATTCAGCCCTGATCCGGTCACTTGAGCAAGTATCGCTAAAGACTCCAATGCAACTGCAAGAGGCGCTTCCCCCAACTCCGCCCAGACAAGTTTGCGTCTCGGCCGATGCAGCTTTTCAAGCTCCAGGAGTTTCTTTCTCGCTTCATGCGGCGGGAGATCCCTGATGGCAGCCATGCTTTTTCTCAATGAATTTTCCTGGTCCTGGTTCCATTGCGGCCAGCCTTCAAAAGAACCGTATCCCATATCCCAGAACATCGTATCATCAGGAGCTGGGCATTTTCGAATCAAGTCTGGTATGTTTGGATAGCGTTTCGGCGCTTCACAGTAACGGTCCCACACAGCCTGCCATGGACCCTTATGGATCGCCAATTTTGACGCTCCAGCGAGGAGGCCTTCCTTTTGAGGATTAAAGGCCAGCTGCGATTTGCAGATCGCAACAAAAGCTTTCCACTCATTGTCATCGCGCCCGATCTGAAACGCCTCACCCTGATCCAGCCACTGCAGAAGGTCCCGGACAGGATCACCGCCGGTCAGGAGGGTGTTGAAATAGTCTTTATCGAGGCGTTTGTCCCTGAGCAGTTCCAAATCTTCGTCAAGCAGGAGGTAGAGTGCAAGCTTCATGGCATTCTTGGTGTCATTGTCCTGAGCTACATCCAGACCAAGTCCGCCTTGATCCGATTTCAGGTAGGCAAGAATCGTCCAGTCTTTAGCATTGATTTGTGACCAGATCACTCCTCGGTATTGAAGTTCAGCGAGTGGCTTCAGATGATCTGGACAACTCTCTACCGCCCGCAGGTCTTGACGGCTTATACCGGGTAGATAAATAATCACTGGAAGATTGTTCCCCTTGGCATCGAGAAGCTCTTTGTATGCTTCAACCTTACCTGCTATCACGCACCGCAGCCAAATTCCTGGCCCGGTGCGGTTTTCAGGGGAATAATTCCCAAAAACGAACAGTTCCGGCAAATCTTTTTGAAGACGCGGTATGATCGCCTCCCACTGCCTGTCTTGGTCCGGCCAGAGGATGCAGGCTGGGGCGACGTGGACTTCCGGATTGAACAGGCCGGCCGAACGGACTGTTCTTAAAAGTTGATTCACCACCCTCACGGTTCGACAACCTCCCACTGCCCTCCCTTAGCAGGCCCCAAACGGCGTAACAGGCCCTTTTTTTTCAGCGTCTGCAAATGACGCTGCACGGTCTTCCTGTTGCGCCTGGTTTGCGCGGCAAGTTCATCATATGTGATTTGAGGATTCCATTTGATCAAGGACAGCAATTGTCCCTGAAACGGCATTTCCAGGGACTTTTCGGGGACATTGTCAAGTTTTCCCCCTTTTTCCAGGGACATTCTGACGGATGTGGAACCATTTTCAAGGACACGCCCGACTGGAATCGCTGTCCTTAAAAAGTCGTCGGTTGCCTCAAACACAGGATCGACGCCGGCAAATTTTCGGGTAAGCGGAATGACCTTTGTTCTAATCCCCATGCCACGGGCATCCACGTATCCATAGTCTCGCATCACTTCCATGATGACCGGATTGCGAGGCGTTCTTCTCCCTGCCTTCATTTTTTCTATGGTCATGGTGTTGGGAAGCGCCCCCGGGCTGATAATCTCCAGCCGATCGGCATAGCGGGCGATTTCAATGTCCGTCGGACGGGTCCAGTCACGGTGTATGAGAGCATTCAGGAGAGTTTCGCGGACGGCTTCAAGAGGGTAGATCCATCTTTTCTCACGACGGAAACTTTTATCGACGGTGTCTGCTTCCTCGGTTATGAACGGTTCGAGTGTCCTCACAAATTTTTCCACAAGACCCTCATCAATCAATGTTTGTCCCTTTCCCTGAACCACATCCCAGCGTCCAACCATCGGACCGTCCAGGACGGTATCCAAAAGCGCTTTATAATCCTTGTCCATCTTGTCAAAAGCCATGATCCGCAAGCCGGCCTGCGGCATATACCTGCGGGGATTAACCCCGAACAGGGCCAGCCCGGCGATGGTGCAAACGATTTGCCCAAGGTTGTCCCTGGTCAAAAAACCCAGCCCGTCCAACCGTTCCAGCCAAGCGGATTCCGTCTCCGGAACTTCAGGGTCTTTGAGAATATCCGAGAGGTAATTTTGCAGGCGTGCAAGGTCCAGGCTATGCATTTCTGTACCGGAAACGGGCAGCGTTTCCGCGTGCAGCAAGCCTCCCGAACCGAATAAACGCAAAGCCTGCTCTCGTGTGGCAAGCCGTGTCGTCGAACCTATCCGGACATAGATATCCTCCCGGTCTTTGTGTCGTAAAACATAAGGCTTGGCGGTTCCGGCAGTGACGGTGACAGCGGCGACGCGTTTTCCTTTATCGAAAGCTATTTCCTGGTAATGCGGGATGATCACGGGGTGGACAAAGCGGCCGAAGACCGTGTCCATCACCCATTCCTCCAAATTTTGACGAGAAATGCCGAGAATTTCACTCTCGTCGGAAACGCCCAGAAGAATCACACCGCCGTGCAAATTCGCCATCCCCACAATTTCTTTGGCAAGCTGCTCCGGCCTGACCGTATCGAGTTTGAATTCAAGGCTGGAGTTTTCTCCCGCGTCGACCAGGTCGAGAACGTCCTGCTTCTGGAGGCGATGCGCATAACTCATAGGGCTCATAGGCTGGTTCTCCGTTTACTTTCTATTTTCAAGCCTTGCCTTGCGTTTCTCATCCAATGTCAGATGATGATCGTTGATTCTATCGCCTTTGAACAGGTGATACCAAGGTGCGGATTCTACGTCCTTGCCACGATCCGTATTCCAGTTGATGTTAGGTTTGTCGCGCAGGACGCCTGCACCTTTTTTCTGCACATCCCCTACAGTCATGAACGGCCGGATGTTGAGGCGCACGCCGTCATTGAGATCCGGATCCCAACCGATTGGCTGTTTCTCGATTGGTTTCCAGCGAACGAAAATGTCGTACGGAGATTCACCTTCAAGGATCAGCTCCAGCTTTTTCTTTAGGCTTTCAGCCGCATCCAGCCTTTCCTGAGCACCGTCAACGCCACTGGCAATGTCCTGTTTCTGGCGGCTGATCCAGTCGCCAAGATAAGTGTAGATAAGGGTTTCGAGTTTTTTGCCGTCAAGCTTGTGGTAGTTGACAAGGACCGAAAAACCATCCCGCAGGCCATCCCAGATCTGCCAGATGAACGGGCGATGATGAAACAGCTTGCAGTGCTGGCTGAAGAATTTATCCCGAAGCCAAGTCTCCAGGGTCTTACCCGCATGATCGGCGTTTTTCAGCAGTCTGGCCAAGGTGTCGTGGGACCAGGCATCGCCATATGCAGCGACCAGTAGGTTCAGCAGCCGGTCAGCAGCCGAAGCCTCGCCCCGAACCGGCGGAATGCAGACGATGCCGTCATCATCGGCGTAAGGGAGCAAGGCTTCGCACCGCTTAACCCATTCGCGCTGCTCGTCGGCCAGCTCCATGTTCGCATCTAACTCTGAAGGCCAACGGTAGCCCAGCAGACGGGGAACGGCGACTTGTAGTGCGGCGTCATCAGTTCGTAACGCTCCATGGGCGGTCCATTTTTTCTCCTCATCCCAAACCACGGAGCCGCAGGGGTGGCCATGGAAGATCCATTGGGTGGGATCGTCGGAGTAGGGTTTAGGCAGACCGTTGGGGTATTTTTCTTCAGCAACTTTTGCCCAGTAGTCTAGGTCGAAGGGGACTTTTGATAAGTTTCCATTAGTGACAGCAAGTTTTTTGTCAATTTGTCGAACAGCTTTGGAATACTCATAGGATACACAATAAGACCAAAGAGCCGGCAGCAAATCGCAGGAGTGAGGCACCAAAACTCCAGTAGTATTTTCAAATGCCTGCCCAGAGTAAATAGTGCACTCAAGCTTTTCACCCATCAGTTTAAACAAAATTCCCTGTTTTCCCCAGACCTGAATCCCTGCGCGCCAAACTCCACTTTTATAACCTTGCTTAGCAAGAGCATCCATGTACGCAGCAAGTTGCCCTTCACCGCGTTCCCAGAGAAACACATTTTCACGCCCTCCATAAAATCTTGATTTCTTAATCGTTGATTGAAGATATATCCACCCTTGTATACATAAACATTCTGATTGAATTTCAGGAAAAGATAATATAAACCTTGGCTTATCGAATGATTGCATTCCTCCAGCTGTTTCAGCGACCCTGGAAACCAGTCTACTTTCTCCAACATTGCCGAGGATGACCCTGGAATCTGGATTTGTTATTTGCGCACTCTGATAAATTGAAATAATCTCAGATGATATGAGACCTTTAGCTTTATAGTTGGTAGAAAATTGCGTTGAGACATCCATTCCGGAAATTACGGTCATGTTAGTCGGTTTATATTTTCCTGAAATGAATAGACCAACGTTTACAACTTCTCCTGATATAGTTTCAAATGCACCAGTGCCTAGGATTGCTATTGCTAACAATGAAATTTTAGCGATTGTATCCTTCCTCAGATCTAATGATCGGCCGTGAAACATCCAATAATGTGGCATTACAACTCCAACAATCCCTTCAGGACAGCAAAAATCATGACATCTTTCCCAGAATATTGTAGCTAACTCGTGTTTGCTTCTCGGATAATTCCTTTCTCCAAACAATTGAAGTAATTTAATCTGTTTTCCTCTTTTAAGGTAGGGAACATTGGTTAAAACTAAATTATATTTATTGGAAAGTAATTCAGCTGCTTGAGCTATGCCTCTTGCGACCACTCGAATTTCTGCTTTCTCAAAGTCCTTCCCGCCTGCCAACGCCTTGTTCAGTAACGGCTCAAGCTCTTCCCACTTCAATTCAAACAGCGACCCCCAAACCATACTTGCTTCCGGATTAATCAGACTGCCGAGTATCGGCGCATCCTCGAATTGCTTGTAAATCTCTTCAAGCGATATGCGCAGATTGGTGTTGTCTCCGGCCAGAGCCAGCCACTCCTCCATCTTGCCGCTGATCGACAAACCTGAGCAAGCCACCTTAAATTCCGCTAATATTCGATAGCCACCTGCGTTCGGGTATTTCCATGCAGACAGCGCCAGCGCGAAAGCTGCCAACTCCACACAACGCCGGTCTATTTCCAGGCCGTGGATGTTTTCAAATAATACCCGATCCACAGCTTCCCGGGCGGAGAGACCGTCGACCTCCATGCGCATGGGCACCAGCATCAGGAATGTTGCCACCAGGAAATGGCCGGAACCGCAGCAGGGGTCGAGAGTCTTCAGGTCGGCGAGCTGTTCCGGCCAGCCGTCAAACGTGCCAGCCGCCGGTGTCCAGGTGCCATCCTCCTTTTGCACAAAGCGCAGATACTCCAGAGGCACACCGGGGATAGACGCTTTCCGGCGCAGTTCCTCTTCACTTTGGGCATTTTTGAGATCGGTTTCAGTCAGCCGTCTTGCCGCCCACCAGGCCCCCAGGGAGTTGTCGAGCAGGAAGCTGACCATGTAGGGCTCGGTGAAGAGCTGGGTTACAGCAGGTAGTTCCCGTGCACCGATCTTGACCTCGGACGCGTTAACCTCGTCTTTCCGCTTGGCCTGCCAGAACTGGTAGACCCATCCGAGGCTGTCGGAGGCAGTGAACACTTCCAGCGGCAGGTCGGCCACCAGACGTTCCAGTTTTTGCTGGTATTCCGGGGGCAACACAAGTTTGAATACCGGAGAGTCCAGGCGGAAGATCTGCGGCAGCATACGGGCTGCAAACCGGGCAGCCAGCTCCCAGCCGTTAGCTGCACCTTCATCTGCAGCGAGGTCTTCACACTCGTCCAGGGTCACGGGCACTGGTTCGTCCGGGTCGGGATACATGAGCAGGTTGTTTTCCGCCAGAAACCGTGCGAAAAGCATGCGGTGCCAGTGCTCGTAAGCCACCTCTTCAACCAAGCGATCAATTTCCTGCTCGCCCTTGGCGGTACGGCCGTTTCCAAGTTGCCTGGCATGTGCCCGCAACGCCCGCCTCAGTGCACGCTCCTCTTCAGTAAGGTGTGGATAAGGTGATGCCTCTCGTACAGCAAGCTCCCCAAGGGTGGCTATGGCAGCAGCTTCGGCCACTTCACGGGCCTCTCGGACCGTCCTTTCCAGCTTATGTCTAAGGCTCTTATCGAGTGTTGACATGACTTCCTCGAAATCATCTTTGGTGAACAGACACTTCTAAGCGAATGACCGCCTCGAACTTTTATCTTGGCATTACAGGGCCGTTTCCAAGTTTTTCAATGAGCATTTTTCTCACCTTTGAAAGCCAGTCGTCAATATCCGCCTCGGATTTAAGCGTGTTGGAAGGAACGGAGACAACCTGAACCTGGGGTTCCAACAGCATGGCCGCGTCCGCAAGTATCTGTGCGTACCGTCCCGACATGGCCGCGTTGCGGTCCTTAAGAGGGACGATTCCTGTATTGTCGAGGGTTTCCAGGATGGAATCGGTCGAATCGACCGCTATCTGCGGCTTTGAAGCCTCGATCAGCCCATATGGTCTACGCAGATCATAACGCTGTTCAGGCTCTAGTTGAAGCCAGTTGGCATCGTTTTCAAGCAGGTGTTCTCCTGCCTCCCATTGCGCCTCCCACTCGGCTCCCAGGCGATTTAACTCATCACGAAGGAGCTGTGTCAGATGCGCAACCAAAGGCGAAACCAAATCCGGCTCCTCAAGCAGCTGGCGCTGCTGCTCTATGGTTTTTACCTGGGCGAGAATCATCTCCGCGTTAGGGATGTCCCGGGCATGGGCAAGCAAACGCTTCAAGGTAATCCAATTCGGCCACCGGTTCCTTATGCGTTCTGCGGTTTCCTCCCAGGCTTCTATACATTCAAAAAGCTCCTCCCGCCGGTTGTATAGGGCAAGAAGCTGTTCGTTTCCAGCTGAAAGACGAATTTCCTCCAGAAAACCCGTATCCGGCCGCAGTGGTTTAGGCGCTTCCCCGCCGGCCGAATCCGCCAATTCGGTCACCTTCTGAAGGAACTGAGGAACATGCATCAGTTCTTCACCTTGCCTGGCTGCCAATCCCAGCTTCTGGAACAGCTTGCGGATCTGGATGCGCTGTGCCGTAGAGACGGTTGCCGACTCCATTTTGAAGGTAACTTTCCCGATATTTTTGCGCTCCAGTTCTCTTGGATCGATCACCTGTGCTCGGTCATCCTGAGCTCGAATCAATCCCGCCACAAGAAGCACATGGAGGCCTCCATCAACAGCATCGCGGGACCAGCCGTATGGATCCGATTCAAAATTGGCGCGAATATCGGCGCCCCTTTTCCCCCCTGCGATGAATCCCAGGATAGTTTTGCAGACCGGATTCTTCGCAGGTTCAGCATCGAAGCCGACAGCTTTAAGAGCATCCGGAGCACCTGTCCTTGCTTTGTCATAGACTTTGGACCAGCCGGCATGATCAGCGATGTGGAACTGGGGGTAAAGGCGTGCGAGGGAACTCTCTGCAGCTTCCTGGATCGTATCCCGCAGTTCAGTTCCCGGAATTTCATTCCCCCCGCCCTGAAAAACATGGGCACCTGAGAAGGCTTCACCGAGCAATTCATTCATTTTGCTTTCGGCGGTCTGCTTGGACGTCTCCATGGCCGCGCGTGCCTCAATACCTTCCGGGGTGTTCGGAACACCTCGAACATCAAGCGTAGCACTCGCTGCTTTATAATCGATCAAGGCCCGGCGAAGATCGTCAGCGGATCGCTTGGGAATGAAAACGAAAACAGTGGGAGAAGCGCTCCCTGCCTGACGGGCATCTGCGCGAACGGAGTTTTCATCGACACTCCAGCCATCACGCACCCAGATCGTGATCTGTTTTTCCGCATCGACCGGCAACTGGGCCTCAAAAACCGGATGCAGCGTGCGGGTTACACGAGAATTGCCCTGAGTCAGGGTAACGCCTCGGACTATTTCATTGAACCTACTGCGTATACGGTCATCGCGCTCTGCCTCGATGCGATGGGCAGCGCTGGTCAGGCTCGATCTCTGGCTGAGAAACTCATCATTCCATGCAGCGCTTTCTTCCGTCTGGATGCGGTACTCGTCACCGATTTTGATGAGAAGTTCACAAGAGTCAAGAAGGCCTGGTAGCCTTGCTCTCAACCCACTGGAACCTCCGGAGATATCATTGACAATCAGATCAGACAGGGTATCCACGGTAGCCCAGATCCCGATTTCATTGTTACTGCCAGCGAGCTTGTTGATCAAAAAGACCAGGCCGCAGGCGCGGGCCATGAGGTTTTCGTCATCTGATCCTTTGCTCCACAACATGGTCCTTTCGTAAACCTTGCGCGGTAAGATGCGCGCCTGTAGCAGTTTTTCAGCGGAATCAAAATAAAGATAATCGCCAGGCACCACATTCCCCAGCGGTGCGTCCAGATTTGTCTGGATGACCTTGTGAATCATGCTCAACTGATTGCGAAGCTGGCTGTCGGTTCCAGTCTGGTCAAGTACACGCAGGGTGTTTTCCCAGAACCTCCGGCGCACCGGGAGAATCGGGTAGTCCTGCGGGAAAAACGCGATGTCGTCAGGACGATGGCCAATAGTGGTGCCTGCCAGATGACGGGAAATCTCCCCCAGGTTTTTCTCCATGGTTTTGCTTATAGGTGTTTTTGCTTCAGGTTTCTTCGCGAGGATTACCTGGCGGATGACCGCATCAACGTCGGCGTCAGAAAGTTCCACCCGCACGGTAAATCGGCCTTCCAGTTTTTTCAGGTTGCTGGTGCCGGTGACCGCCGTCTGACCCGTCCCTATGAACAGCAACTTCCCGCCAATATGTTTGCAGCAAGCCTCGACGACCTCCTGGATATCATGGGAGCGCTGGCTGTCGTCATTTATGTACTGTTGAACCTCGTCCAGAACGATGAGGGTCAACGGAAACTTGCCGCCATTGGTAAGGGCAAGACGGATGGCTTTAAGCATATCGTCCGTCGAAACGTCGTTCACATTGGGATAAAGTTGCGGAATGATTTCTACGGCGCTCAAATTCGGGGAAAATATTTTGGGTTTTACAGTACAAAGAGCTTGATAAAGGCCTTCGGCCACATGGAAGTTATCCAGTTCTTCTTCCCAATCATATCCGTTTTGAGCAACGGCATCTTTGACCTCTTCATAAATCGCTTCCTGCCTGAGCCACATGAGAAATCTGGCGACAGGGTATTTCTCCGGAAGGCCCACTGATTTGAAAATAATGCCGAGAAGCGCGAGACGAACGCTTCCGCTGGCTCCAGATCCCAGGGTTCCTGAAGCAGCATGGAGACCGCCATGCCTCTTGGCTTCCATGTCGAGTTCTTTTAAAAGGTCACGGATATGCTGCGGGAGATTCGCCACGCCACGCGCTGTGGCACCATCTTCAAAAACCGTGTTTTCCCATAACGCGCGGAGCATCTTTACCAGATGGGATTTCCCCGATCCAAAAAACCCGCTGATCCACACTCCAGGCTGTTGAGCCTGATCGATGTTCCTGAGAAAGGTCTCCAGAATATGAGCCATTCCTTTCTCATATTGACCATCGCAGACAAAGGTCTCCAGTTCATATCGCAAGACTTCCAGATCATGACTGTTTCTGGAGTAGGTGACGTTTGCCACCCCTTCGTTGACAAGTTTTCTGGTGGATGGATCTTTTTGATAAATATCACGGTTAATGGTGATCATGATCCCCCCCTTGTTCAATTGTCCCTGTCGGCCGTTATCGGCACGGCCAGGTAGTTCCAGCCGTCATAGCCGTCAAGCAACCTGTAATTGTTGTTATCAAAGCTGCCGGGGAAAAATACCAGAAGCCTTCCTTTGACCATTGGGGCAAGCTGGTCGACGACATCCTTGACCTTGAGAAATCCGAAAAGGGACCCCACTCCCATGATGGCCACCACGGAGTCAGGGCCGGACTGATTTTTTTCAATAAATTCAGAAAAATTATCCATAATAAAAGTCTGGTACTTCGGAAGCGGTGTTGAAAGGAGTTCCGGTTTCTTGAAATAACTTTCAGCGTATCTTTGAGAGGTCAGCCAGTCAGCGAAGGTATCGGTCAAATCGTAGACCGCCCAGTCATGCCCGGCCTGGCGTGTAACAAGTTCAAACTCGTCGATCCTGGCCCGCAGCCATCGTTCGTCATTTTCATTGTAAACGCAGAAGATAACGCGCTGAGGAGCGGCGGCATCCCCTCTCCACGGCACGGCGATATGACTTCCGTAGGACTGGATCAACCGCTTAATTCTGCTCATGAAGCCACTCCATTTCCTGCTCGTTCATCACGTTGGGGAAAAGCGCCTCGATGACATCCCCTACCCTTTTAAAGACAATCCATCCTCTGCGGGAAGCAGCCTCGGCAAACTCTGCCGCCGTATCAAATGAGCAGTCCAGAAGCCTCGTATACTCGCTTGAGAAAAGAGAACGGCCACGGATGCCACATAAATAACCCAGAAGCAACGCATAGCAAACACTTCCGGACGTGGGAAGTGCGCGGGAACGGATCTTGTTTGTTCTTCCCTTGAGATGACCTGACTGGGTCCAGGTGGAATTCAGATTCTTCGCATTGGATGCAAGTTTTCCCGGACTATAGCGGCCTGGGTCAAGGTCATCCAGAAAGGTCTCCATGCTCGCGCGGGAAACCGTCGAATCTTCGGGAAGTGGAAGGATGTATTTTGCTGAAGCCCGGAGCATGGTATCCCGCGCATAGGCGCAAAGGAGGCTCAGGAGTGGATGCCCGGTTTCGTCCCGTTTCCAGAAAAAGCGTAGTGCTCGAAAAAGCAGCAGGCTCGGGTCCAGAGCATATAACTCAACCAAGTAGCGCTTTGATATCAAGCGATTTTTATCCGTTTTTTTCCCAAGGCAGTTATCCGTCACGATCGCCCGAATATAATCGGTCCGTGGAGCATCAGGATCCTTTACGTAGTCCAAAAGCATGCCCAATTCTTTTGACATCATGGTGCGCGACACATGGGGACTGCCTTTTGGAAAAGCGAATCCGAATCTTTCCAGATGCTTTTTGCCGCTTATCATTTCCTGGGTCATCTTATCATTTTACTCTCGTATTGCGAGCCGGTTGCTGGTCTGCATTTGGTTCACATGAAATGGTTCTCGGAAGTTGAATAGTACCTACATGATTCAGTAGATGTCAACGACAAGGATCTTCATAACGAGAAGGGATATTAAGTTCTAGGCGTTCACCGTCATCAATCACCAGATAGATATTAGAAATTCCATCCTCATAAAGTTCGTTACAATATAACTCTATAAATTCAGTAAAATTATTATAATTTAACTCATTTCTCATAAACCATTTGGCATTTACCCATTCAGTTACATTGTATTCCTCAACACGGTCGTCTTTACCAACCTGATAA
>DSCZ01000560.1 GCA_011048855.1 Desulfobacteraceae bacterium
GAGTACGTCGCACAAGAAAACCCGCAGTTTGACGTAGAGATTGGGCAAAAGAACCATTTCCGGATGGAAACTAAGTAACAGATGCGACAGGGGTCTTGGTTATTGGAAATTCAAACATCAAAAAGAAACTATACTTATCAACAGATACCTATTAACAGATAACTATTAACGATTAACAGATAACCAGCAACCGGGCCGGCGGCGTCGCTCTGTGGTAGATGACATTTTCATGGGGCTGTGGTAGAAAAATATGTTGGAACAAAATGCGGGAGGATGAAGCTTTTTTGAATAGATACTTCACGGTATATCTCCAACTGCTTGGAACCGGCTTCTTCTGGGGTGGAACCTTCGTGGCAGGCAGGATCGTCGCCCGGGACGTAGGACCCTATTCCGCTTCCTTCATGCGTTTCGCACTGGCTTCGGTGATGCTCCTGGCCGTCGTCTACAGGATGGAACATCGGCTGCCAAAACCTCGAGCAGCGGACATCCTGCCGTTGATCCTGATGGGTATGACCGGGGTCTTCGCCTATAACGTATGCTTCTTCAAAGGCCTCCAGCTCATAGACGCAGGCAGGGCCGCACTCATAGTCGCAAACAACCCGGTGTTCATTGCGCTTTTCAGCGCCATCCTGTTCAAGGAGCGCCTGACCGTTTTCAGGGTGGCGGGCATCATTCTTTCTGTAACCGGTGCCATGGTCGTAATCTCCAGGGGAAATTTGATCGAAGCCCTGAGCGGAGGCATAGGCGCCGGCGAGTTTTGGATTCTCGGTTGCGTTGCGAGCTGGGTTTCCTATTCGCTTATCGGAAAGACCACGGTCGCCCACATCTCCCCGCTTGTATCGGTCTGCTATTCATCCATCGCCGGGACCGTGATGCTGACTTTGCCGGCCTTCTCTGAAGGGCTTTCGAGTCAGATCGTAAATTTCGGCCTCAGTGAATGGGGAGGCCTTATCTATCTTTCCCTGTTCGGCACGGTGCTGGCGCTGACCTGGTATATAGAAGGCATCAAACGCATAGGCCCCACAAAAGCGAGCATATTCATCAACTTCGTACCTGTAAGTGCTGTGTTTCTATCGTTTCTGATTCTTCATGAACCTCTCACATACTCCCTTCTGGCGGGGCTGGTGCTTGTCAGCTCAGGAGTTTACCTCACCAATGCCCGGCTTCGCCTTCAGGGCTCGGCTGGTTAGGGTTGGTGGCGCCGCTGCGCAGCGGCATTGGTTATTCGTTATTTGTTATCCGGGAAAAGGTTAAAGTGCGAAATCCGAATATCGAAATTCGAAACAAATTCAAATCTCAAAATACAAATACTTAAAACAAAAAACAACTATTAACTATTAATTCATAACGATCAGAGTCGTTTTTATCGACGCGCGGTGAAAAAATGCAGTCATTGTGCGAATTGTACCGATACGGTATGGGGCCCTCCAGCAGCCATACCATGGGCCCCAGACGGGCGGCGGAACGTTTCCGCAGCAAGAATCCCGGTGCGCATTGGGTGGAAGTCGTACTTTACGGAAGCCTGGGCTTGACAGGCAAGGGCCACCTGACCGACAAGGCCGTTGAAGGCGGTCTCTCCCCGCTTCCCTGCGAAATAATCTGGAGCGAGAAATCTCTTTCCTTCCATCCGAACGGGATGCGTTTCCAGGCACTGGATGCTGAAGGAAACATAAACGCCGAATGGTCGGTTTACAGCATCGGCGGGGGAGAATTGCGGGAAGAAGGCCGGGCTGATTCCGAAACTGCGGATATCTACACCCAGCACACCATGGCGGAGATACTGGCTTGGACGGCCTCCCGGGGCAAGCCCATGTGGGCGCTCGTTGAAGAAACCGAAGGTCCTTCGATATGGCGGCACCTTGAATCCTGCTGGGAAAAAATGAAGAATGCCATAAACGCCGGGCTGGACAGCGAGGGCAGCCTTCCCGGCCCCCTCCATCTGCAGCGAAAAGCCGGCAGCATACTGGCGCAGGCCGGACGCCTGAGAAAAGCCGAAAAACGCACGGGGTTCCTGGCCGCTTATGCCCTGGCCGTCGCCGAAACAAACGCCGGAGGCGGCTTCGTCGTAACGGCCCCGACCTGTGGGTCATCCGGCGTACTGCCGGCGGTGCTGCACTATCTGCATGGACAAGAGGGCATCAAGATCCAACGCATTTACAAGGCTCTTGCAACGGCCGGCCTCGTGGGAAACCTGGTCAAACACAATGCTTCCATTTCCGGCGCTGAGGTTGGCTGCCAGGGCGAAGTCGGCGTCGCCTGCGCCATGGCCGCCGCCGCGGCCGCACAGATGATGGGAGGAACCCCGCACCAGGTTGAATATGCCGCTGAAATCGGCCTTGAACATCACCTGGGCCTGACCTGCGATCCGGTCATGGGACTTGTGCAGATCCCGTGCATCGAACGAAACGTTTTTGCCGCCATAAGCGCCCTTGCAAGTGCAGAATTCGCCCTCCTGACAGATGGACGCCACATGGTAAGCTTCGATCAAGTCGTCGAAGCGATGAAACAGACAGGGCACGACCTGCCATCTCTTTACCGCGAGACGGCCCGTGGGGGGCTCGCCAGGGTGTACCGGCCCGAAGCATGATGAACCCCGGTCGAGCCGACTTCTTTTTAATCGCGCAATACTGAATAGAAAAGAGATGAAATGAAAGCAATTGATTTTACCGAAATCGATGGAATTCAAATCGGGAACGCCGAGGATTTGAACGCTGCAACCGGCTGCACGGTTGTTATCTGTGAACAGGGTGCGGTTGCCGGCGTCGATGTTCGTGGAGGAGCGCCTTCCACAAAGGAAACGGACCTACTGAACCCCCTGAATCTTGTACAGAAAATCCATGCGGTGGCCCTGTGCGGGGGCAGCGGGTTCGGGCTGGATGCCGCTTCCGGCGTAATGCGGTACCTCGAAGAAAAAGGGGTCGGGTTCGATGTCCAGGTCGCCCGGGTCCCGATCGTCTGCGGCGCCGCGCTCTTCGACCTGGCCATCGGGGACCCCCTCGTAAGACCCGATAAGGAAATGGGCTATAAGGCTTGCCTTGATGCCGGATCAGCTCCCTCCAGGCAAGGAAACGCCGGAGCGGGAGCCGGAGCCACCGTCGGCAAAATCCTCGGCATGGAGCGGGCGATGAAAAGCGGGCTGGGGTGCCACGCCTTGCAGATCAGGGATCTTAAGATAGGGGCCGCGGTTGCGGTGAACTGCCTGGGGGATGTGATCGACCCGGCAAACGGCATAAGGCTTGCCGGACCGCTCGACGACGATGGAGGCAAACCGGGGAGCACCGAAGAAATCATGACAGCCTCTTATGCGGACAAAAAGAATCTGAATCTCTTCAGCGGAAACACGACCATCGGAGTCGTCGTCACCAATGCGGCACTCACAAAGTCCGAAGCGTCTAAAATCGCTTCGATGGCTCAAAACGGGTATGCTACAACCATTCGGCCCGCGCATTCGATGTATGACGGGGATACGGTGTTTGCAATGTCTACGGGTTGTGTCGCAGCCGATCTGACCACTGTCGGGTTCCTTGCGGCAAGGGTGGTCGAGCGTGCGGTCATCTCCGCAGTTAAAAAGGCAGCCCCCCTCTGCGGACTTTCGAGTTATTCGGATTTGATGGGGTCGTAAATACCATCCCAGCCATCCGGTATTTCCGGGCGGACACAACTTAAAGGATTATATTAAAAGAAGGATTATATGGATCGGATGAATCTGCTGGTGACAGGATCAAACGGTCAACTCGGGCAGACTCTGTGCAGTCAAGCCGCAGCGCAGGGCTTGTCGGTGATGCCGGCACGGCGCCCGGAATTTGACATAACCGACCCTGAGAGGGTGGAAAAAGTCCTCCAACGATCCAACGCCTCGATCGTTGTAAACGCCGCAGCATACACCGCGGTGGATCAAGCCGAAGACGACCGGGAAAACGCTTTCAGGGTAAACCGTGACGGCCCCGCTCTTCTTGCCTCCTGCTGCTGTAAGCTTGACCTTCCGTTGATCCACATATCCACCGATTACGTCTTCGATGGAACCAAGAGAGACCCTTACGTGGAAACGGACCCGGTCAACCCGGTGAACATATATGGCGAGAGCAAGGCCGCAGGGGAAAAAGAAGTCCGCACGCGGCATGAACATCATATCATTCTCCGCACGTCTTGGCTTTATGGACTGCAGGGCGGCAATTTTGTAAAGACGATGCTTCGGCTCGGAATGGAAAAAAAGGAAATCCGCGTCGTCTCCGATCAATTCGGCTGCCCTACCAGCGCTGGAGAACTCTCTTCATGCATCCTGGCAATCGCAGCCCATATTCTGGCCGCCAAACCGACCCGCTGGGGCACTTACCATTGTTGCGGCAAAGGCCGAACTTCCTGGTACGGGTTTGCCCGGGAAATATTCGATATCGCCGGAAGGCACCTGGATCTAAGGGTAAATCGTGTTATTCCTGTGACTACAGAAAAGTTTCCGACCAGGGCCCGGCGCCCGGCCAATTCCGTCCTCGACTGCTCCGCCGTAGGAAGGTATTTCGGCTTTTTCCCCGCACCCTGGCGCGAGCCTTTATCCGGTTTGATTGAACATCTGGCTTCATCCATGGTATAATTTTTTTTGGTGTTTAACTTTTGAATTTTGACAGCAAGCAATTAATTTTTCTATAGGAATGCCATGAACAGCTCAAATCAAAACAGACCATTAAAAATCCTGGTGACAGGCGGCTGCGGATTTATCGGAGCCAATTTCATCCGTCATGCGCTCGAAATACGGCCGGCCTGGCGAATCGTCAACCTGGATGCGCTCACATATGCAGGAAACCCTTCCAACCTGAGCGGCCTCCCGCACCAACAGGTTGAACGGTACCGCTTCGTCCATGGAGACATCCGCGACGGCGATTTTTTATTTAATATTTTTTCGCAAAAACCCATCGACGCCGTGGTCCATTTCGCGGCCGAATCCCATGTGGACAGGTCGATCCTGGGGCCTGAAGCCTTCGTGGAAACAAACGTACTGGGGACTTTTCGTCTTCTCGAAGCTGCCAGGTGTCACTGGGAGAAAACCGGAAAACCCGACGGTTTTCGGTTCCTCAATGTATCGACCGACGAAGTTTACGGGTCACTGGGATCTGAAGGATATTTTGTGGAAACCACCCGCTACGACCCGTCCAGCCCTTACTCCGCGTCAAAGGCCGCGGCCGACCATTTCGTACGCGCCTACCATCGGACGTACGGCCTCCCAACCGTGATTACAAACTGCTCGAACAACTACGGTCCGTACCAGTTTCCGGAAAAGCTGATTCCATTGATGATCCTCAATATCGTGGAACAAAAACCGCTCCCGATTTACGGGGATGGTAAAAATGTAAGAGACTGGCTCTATGTCATCGACCACTGTGAAGCACTTATCCGCGTTCTTGAACAAGGCAGTCCCGGGGAAACTTACAATATCGGAGGAAACGAAGAAAAGACCAATATCGACATCGTCAGGGCGCTTTGCACCGCGATGGACAAACGGCTCAACACCCACAAAGAACGCTGCTCCGCCCATGATTTGATAAGCTTCGTTAAAGACCGCCCGGGCCACGACCGTCGCTACGCCATAGATGCGACCAGGATACAAATCGAGCTTGGCTGGGCTCCCAGGTATCGCTTCGAAGAAGCGCTTGAAAGCACGGTTGACTGGTACCTGGGCAATATGGACTGGGTCGATTCGGTCCGCACCGGCCGTTACCGGGAATGGATCGAAAAACAATACGGCGGCTCGACCCTCGTCGCGGGAAAGTGACCGGGCAAGAGGATTTCGCGGATACAATCCGCTCCCACAGAACATTAAGGGTAAATTCCATCTCCGCAGTATGGGAGTGTCGAAACGTAGTTTTGACATGTCTGAAGTTCCCGCAGCGAAGCTCCCCGGCGCAGCGGGAAAAAAAGCTGTTAGCTCTTAGCCGTTAGCCATTGGCAGGCCGGAATCGGAAGGCACTGCATGGAAAACAGCCGGCACCGAGCCCTGCGCCGAGTGAAAAAAAGTTATACGAGGGCCATGCATTTTTCAGGGTCAAGGTGAAGATAAACCTTCTGGCCTTCTTCCTGCGGCATGTAATGGGTCATCTGGGCCCTTATCGTGGTCGCGTTCACCGATATGAAAACAAACAAAAAGTTTCCGAGATAAGCCTTGTTGGTTATGGTTCCCTCGATAACATTCTCTGATTCCTGTGGAGGATCGGAAAAGACCTGGACGTCCTCCGGCCGTATCGAAGCGAATACGCGTTCTCCTGCCTGAGGCTGCATCCCGCTGGAGAGACTGCACAGCAGCCTGTCGGTGAATTCGGTTTTCACCCGGGCTTTCCGGGTCGCATCAAGCACTTCAACGACTTCTCCGGAGATGAAATTCATCGTGCCGATAAAATCGGCCACAAACCTGTCAGCCGGCCTTTCATATATTTCCCTGGCATTTCCGATCTGCACTACATTGCCTGAATCCATGACCGCGATGCGATCCGAAATGACCATGGCTTCCGCCTGGTCGTGGGTCACGTAAACCGCGGTTATCCCCATTCTGCGGACGAGATTCTTGATCTCGAAACGCATTTTCTCCCTGAGTTTCGCATCCAGATTGCTCAAGGGCTCATCCAGGAGCAGAACCTTCGGATTTCTTACAAGGGCCCTGGCAAGGGCCACCCGCTGCTGCTGTCCTCCACTCAGCTGTCCAGGGTAACGATTCTCCAGTCCTGCCAGCCCGACGAGTTCAAGCACATTTTCAACCATTTCGCGGATCTGCTTGGAAGGAAGCTTCTGCAGCTTCAAACCATAGGCCACATTATTGAAGACTTTCATGTGGGGCCATACCGCATAGTTCTGAAACACCATGCCGATCCCCCGCCTGGAAGGTGGCACAAAGCCCTGCGCGAGCATCGATTTGCCATCGATGACGATATCCCCGTCCTCCGGTTTTTCCAGCCCGGCGATGCAGCGCAGTGTAGTTGTTTTACCGCACCCGCTGGGGCCCAAAAGCGTAAGCATCTCCCCTTTTCCAATATCGAGATCGATGTGGTTGACCGCGGTGACTTTACCGAAGCGCTTAAACAGGTTTCTGACCTCTATGAATGCCATCCGAATTTTCTCCTTTCCGCCCTTGCTCCGGTCCAGTGACCGGTGCCCCAGGATGAGGGGATAAAGGACGGTATTTTCATTTGGTCCCGGGCCCCCAGGCCGCCTTGAGAACGCCGCCGCCTATTCTGGAAATAATCAACAGCAGGATGAAGGTTATCACAATCATTAAAAACGCCATCGCCGCCGCAATTCCGAACTCCATGCCACGGTGCCAGTTTAAATAGATGCCGATGGGCAGGGTTTCCCACCCTCCGCGGTAAAGAAATATCGCAGTGGATATCTCCTGAAACGCCATGATGAAAAACATCACGACCCCTACCAGGACTCCCCTTAACAGAAGAGGCAGGGATATATACATAAACGTCTTGAATTTACCGGCGCCGGAAACCTCGGACGCCTCCTCCATCGAAACATCCAGCTGAAGATATGAAGAATGGGCCATCCGCAGAAAATAAGGGAGTCTTCGGGCAAATAAAGCGAGCGGCATGATGATCCAGTGCGTGGCAAGCGGAATGCCATCCCAGAACGTCAAGATGTAACTCACACCCAGCGCAATGCCGGGAAAGGCAAGCATCAAAGTAATCACGAAATCGAGTGCCCCCTTCCCCCATACCCGGGTGCGCACCAGGATATAAGCCGTGGGGAGACCGAATAAAAAACCGAAAACCAGGGCTATCCCACTGAAAAGGAAGGAGTTTTTTATAAGGAGCGGGCTTTCGAGCAGAATAAGTCTGAAATTATCGAGGGTCCAGTAACTCGGGAAGGGCTCGAACACCCACCTCCTGGAAAAAGCGCTCATACCGAGAACGATGGGGATCAAAAGCACAATGAAGGAGATGAACAGCATATAGCTGTAAGCCCCGTATTTGAGCAGCGGACCCGGCTCTATAACCCTTCCCTCGGAAGTCGTTCCCTTGGAAAGACCGGTGTAGGTCTTGCGTTCCACCCACCACCTTGCCATCAGGAAAAGTCCGATACATACCATCGAAGATACCACGACCGCAATGATACCCATGTATTTCCTGCTCATATCGGTGAAATGATAAGCGATGTTGATATAGGCCACAGCGGGAAGAAAATCCACCTTCCCCACAATCAAGGGAGTCAACCAGTCGGTGAAAGGCCAAAGAAAAACGATCACCGCACCGGCCAGATACGTAGGGGTGCAAAGGGGCAGAGTCACTGAAATGAACCGCCGGAAGCCGCTTGCACCTTCCACTTCCGCCGCTTCTTCGAAACTGGGGTCGATGTTGGTGAATCCTGCCGAAAGGCTCAGTACGATGAATGGCAGCATATGAAGTGACTGAATGAAAACCAGCCCGTGCATGCCATAAATGAAATTGATCGGTTCCCTGATCAGGCCTGCCTCCATTAAAAGGAGGTTCATGGTGCCGAACTTTCCGAAGAAAATGATGAAAGCGAATACACCGGCGAAAGCCGGAAGCACGATCGGAAGCAGGATCAAAGCTGTAAATACGTTCTTTCCCCTGTGCCGGTACCTGGCGAGGATGTATGCCAGCGGGATGCCGAATACCGTGGTGGTAAGCAGGACCAGCGAGCTCAATAACAAGGTGTTGGCGAAAGTCTTGAGGTAGTAGGTGTCCTTGAAAAAAGCGATATAGTTATCGAAACCCCAGCCGTCGGTGCCTACGATCTTGAAGCTTTCCAACACCAGAACCGACAACGGGTAAATAACCAGAAATGCGAGAACCAACCATAAAAGCGCCGCCAGGGAATAATTACCACGGGACATGTCGCATCATCTCCGATCCGCAATCAAGCGCCCGAACAGGCAGGCGAGCCCGTTCGGGCACCGGACAGCGCCGAAAAGGCCGGGACGCGTACATTTTCCGGAAACGGTAAAACCCGCCCCGCCCCTTCGAACTTGAGCAAGAGCCGTTTTATTGTGCGGCCAGCAATGCACGGGCCTGTGAAGCGGTCAGGCGTGCCGCTGCGTAATCACCTTCAAACTCAAAAAGTTTTCTCGCTTCCATGATTTTCGTTTCAGCCTTTGAAACATCCCCTCCCCTCTCTTTTGCGGTTTTGACCTCCCCCTCAACTTCCTCTATCAGAAAAAGGCTGTTTTTCAACTCGCCCCACTTCCTGTAAATTTCGTATTCGAAGTAACGGTTGACGTCATCCCATCTTCCGGCAGCCAGGTCCAGATCATAGTCCACGAATTCCACGCCCAGATCCCAGAAAGAATCGACTCCAAGGGCATCAGCGGCATGCTTGGCCATTGTGACGCCTTCCTTCTGCCATTCGGAAAATTTTATGTCTGTCCGGGCCGGGAAGTATCCCCCTTCAAGTACGTATTTCTGGCCTTCGGTACTGAACAGCCAGTCGAGAAAAATCTTGCCGACCTTCTCGTTGGGCGCATTCTTAAGCAGGGCAACGGATTCGGGAACCAGGATGGTTTGATCCGGCAGCAGATCGCGGACCGGGTATCCGTCCTTGCGAGCGGTCATCGCGTTCATCTGGGGCTGCGCTATCCCGATGGGAACTTCACCCCTCGCAACCAGCTGGGTCGTGTCCGTGCTGCCGGTCGAAAAACGGCTCAATTGAGCCGCAAGCAACCGGTTGTATGCCCATCCCTCTTTTTCACCGAAAGCCTGCAGGTGAATCTCTACGGCCTCGTGCTGTGTTCCTGAAGCATAGGGAAGGGTTTGCACAATGTTTCCACGGTAAATGGGGTTTACCAGGTCTTTCCAGGTTTTAGGCGGGGGGAGTCTTAGAGCTTTGAGGACTTTTTCGTTATAAAGGTTGGTTACAATCCACGGTGAGAAGCAGGTCCAGATACCGTCTGCATCCTTCACCTTCATGCCTTTCCATTCGGCCGGCACCATTTCCCAGCCCTGAGGTTTATAGGGAACGATCATCCCCTCTTTCTTAAGGAGTTCGTGAGCCGGTGCCCCGGCACCGAGAAAGATATCCGCGTCGGGTTTATCACCCCACGCCCTTACCTTGTCGACACATACCGGCCACCCTCCCGGCCGAACGAATGTGATATTGACATCCTTGCCGTAAGTTTTCTTGTAATATTCCTTGAAGCCCCGTGTAAGGCTGTCGGACAGCTCTTTATAGATGGGACCGACCCACCCCACGCTGTCCTTCTGCGCCTGTGCAGGGGAAACTGAAAACATCATTGCGATCGAAATGATCATGAAAAACGCGACGGTCAAAACTTTTCTTTCCATGTCGACCTCCTGTGCCGTGAATGAACATGGCCTAAATGCGAATCATGCTGCCCCGATCGACCATCCTGCTTGGACTTCCTGTTTTAAGTTTTTTTAACGGATCACCCCCCTTCAAATTTTCCCTTGCAATGGGCTACGCAACATTTCTGAACCGTGGAACGGATACTCACCTGCTTTGCGGTTGATTATGTTCAAACGTACAAACTGTGTCAAGCTGGAATCGGGGATTCGGGCTGTTCGCAGTTAAGAGTTCTCTGTTATCTGGCAGAGGCGTCGAATGAAGCTTCGACGCCGATACCAATAGCGGAGGTGCGGACCAGGCCAAAATTTCATTTCGGCACTTCAAAAAGATCGATGGCGATTACGACAACGAGTGAACTCGAGGCGAATAAAGGCCGTGGCGGGGGGTTCGATGCGGGGGATTCATCGCTGAAAAGGTGCTTCATGCGGGAGGCTGCAGTGAAAAAGCGACGCTTGCGCTCAAATTTCGATTCGGCGGCGATTCCTCGATCGCGGTTCAAAACCTCTCCCACAGCCAGTAATACAAACTCCATCGTGGAGAACTACGAAATATGAAGTTCCCGCAGCGAAGCCCCCCGTCACGGCCGGGAGCGGAAAGCACTACCTGGAAAACAGCCGACGCCGACGCCGACGCCGATACCGACGCCGAAAAACCCGGTTAAATACGCTCCGCTGACCCCTGCGGGGTATTTAACCGGGCAAAAGGATTTGGCGACAGGGACGTCGCTCCTGCAAAAGCTCAGGCCCACGGCCGGAAACGTCAATTTTTTAAGGTGGAAAAATCGAAACCTCCGGCGACAAGCCTGTCTTTGAAACCCGAGACGTCCTTCCCGGCTTTCATCGCGCGTGTTATCTCGTTGAACCCCCTGGTGTCTCCGAGCATGATGCATCCCTTGATCACGCCGCCGTCCAGAACGATCTTCCGGTAAACACCTTCACGAATCTCAGTTTTGGATTCAAGCTTGCCCTCGGCGTCTATGTCGCCAGCTGAAGCGAGGTCAACTCCGACCACCTTGAGCGTGTTGGCCATCGTCGTGCCGCTGTATTGCTCGCTGCCTCCGGCCATGTTGGCACCGGCGATTTTCCCCTGTTCCATCGCAGCGGGCCATATCCCGTAGGGGATGCCCCGGTACTCAGTCACATCACCGGCAGCGAAGATGTCCTGCACGCTCGTCTGGAGCCTGTCGTCGACCTTTATACCTTTATCCTTGTCCAGGCCTAAAGAATCTGCCAGTTCCAGGTTGGGCCGGACCCCTGCGGACACAACCACCATCTGAGCCGGTAGACTCTCGCCCCCTTCGAGCTCAACTCGCTTGACTTCATCTGCACCCGCGATCTCCCCGGTCTTGGCCCCGAGCCTGAAAGAAAAGCCCATATCCTCCATGATCTGCTGGAGAAGCCTGGCTCCATCCTCATCCAGCTGCCGGGGGAGAAGGCGTGGGAAAAATTCGACGACGCACACCTTCTTTCCCATTTTTCTAAGCGCGTTTCCGGCCTCAAGACCCAGAAGGCCGCCGCCGATCAAAACACAATCCGAGCTTCTCCCGGCTGCTTCGACGATCGCCCGTGCATCAGAAATACTGCGGAGAGCATAAACGCCTTTCACGTCGGCTCCCTTTACAGGCGGGATGAACGAATGGCTGCCGGTTGCAATCAACAGGCGGTCGTAAAAATATCTGCCTCCTTCGTCATCTTCCATCGTACGCCCGGAAGGATCGCCGCCCACAAGCCGGACGCCCAGTTTGAGATCGATCCGTTGCTCCCTGTACCAGTTTTCTTTCTTCGCAATCAATTTATCTACATCAATTTCACCGGCGATGAATTCATTGAGCCTCAACCGATAGTAAAACGGGACGTCTTCTTCCGTTACGACGGCCACTTCCCCTTCCGGGTCGTATTTGCGTATCTGCTCGGCCGCCGTCGTCCCGGCCACACCGTTTCCAGCGATAAGGTATCTCATAGTCCCTCCTTGTTCCGGGTTGTTGCCCATCAGGCCGCTTCCAGGGTCCGCCTGTCCTCCATCGACATCAACACCCTTTCCTTGCTCTTGTCAAGCCCAAGGGCTTTTCGTCTGCCGTCTATATGAGCCACCATCATTCTTGCCATTTCATACGGGTCCGCGCTGAATCCCCATTTTCCGAATCCCTGTTTTTCGAGCCCGTCGAACAACAGGTCGTGGAACCTGGTTCCCTCCACAATCGGAAATGTGACCCCGAAAACGGTGTAAACCCCGGAGCCTACAAAATACTGTCCGATGGATATCGCCTTCTCGCTCATCCATTCCGGTGCGGCGCCTGCAACCGGCAGATCCGCGATTGAATCCCCGAGCCCCCCGGCGCGGACCATTTCAGAAGCGGCGATCAAAATCCGGCTGTTGTCCACACACGATCCCATGCCCAGAACAGGCGGCATTCCCACCGCTTCGCAGACCTCTTTCAACCCGGGGCCGGCCAAATGGGCTGCTTCAGGTGTATAAAACCCGGCCTTGGCAAGAGAAATCTGCGAACACCCGGTCTGCAGCACCAGGATGTCGTTCCGGATCAATTCCTTCACCAGTTCAACATGGGCCCAGTCGTGCTTGACCCTCGGGTTGGTGCAGCCCACGACCCCGGCAACCCCGCGGATCCTGCCATTTATTATATTGTCGTTCAAAGGAGTATAAGAGGCCCGGAAAGTTCCACCCAGCATGTAGTTGATATACTCGTGGCTGAAGCCGTGAATGCCGAGCGAGCGCATCGCGGGTATTTCCACCGCTGACTTCCGGTTCTTGAACCTGATTATGCCCATTTCCACGATCGCGTCGGTGCACGCACGGGGGTCGTGCTCAACAAAAGGCACGTGTTCCACCCCTTCGATGCGGGCCCTGGGATTGGTCGTAAAAAGACGGGTTCCGTAGCACTCCGCGACCCTGGCGAGCCCCTGCTTTATACACTGCACGTCAACTCCCATCGCATCCACGGCCCCGGTGATTATCACCGCTTCGGTGGACATGAAATTGCCGGCGTGCGGAATACCGTGCCTGGATAGCATCTCCGCACCGGAGCAGCACATGCCGACGAGGTTGATCCCAGCCGCGCCCGCGTCCTTCGCGGCCTGAACAAGAGTCGGGTCTTCGACCGAAGCCAGCATGGATTCAAAAAGATTCGGCTCATGCCCGTGAATTATTATGTTTACATGATCCCCCTTCAAACAGCCCATATCAACTTCGCCCCGCACCGGGGTTGGGGTCCCGAACAGAATATCTGAAATTTCGGTGGCCACCATCGACCCACCCCATCCGTCGGAAAGCGCAGTGCGGGTGAACTGAGTCGTCAGGTTTTCATAATGCTGGTCTACGCCCATGTGAGTCCGGTGCATCAGTTCCATTATTTCGCGCATCGCCCCTCTGGGAGCCACACCGTTCTTCCTCCAGGTCTCCAGGGTTTTGGCCGGAGCCCTTTTCAGGAAGGGAATTTCCCCTTCCACCTGTGTATAAGTTCGTTCGAGTTCCCGGTAAACATCCATTGCGATATCCGAAACATCCCTGTCTCCCACTTCGATTTCCAGCGACTCGGCCACCTCTCTGAGCTTGATCGGATCTTTTATACTATATTCGGTTATATGACCGTTCACCACCTCACGAAACAAATCGAGCATGCTCATTCCGTGGTCGGTATGGGCGGCGGCTCCGCTCGCGACCATACGGGCAAAATTTCTAGCCATAATGGTGTCTATCGTCGCCCCGCACACCCCAACCTTGCTGTATGGGTCCTTCGAACTCAACCTGCACGGCCCCATCGAACAATGCTTGCAGCAGGCGGAATCAGCACCAATCGGGCAGGCCTTCATGTCCTTCGCTCGGTGAAACGCGGTTTCAACCCCGTCTCTCTCCGCTTTTGCCAGCATCAAGGCCGTGGAATCGCATATAGTCATATCTCCCACCGGTAGCACCGGGGACGCGCCTGCCTTTTTTTCACTCTTTTTCTCCATGACTTCCCTCCCTGTTTTATCCATTACCATAAATTTTATTCACCGATTTTCCTTCTCCGCGCAATCCGAGCAGAGACCGATAAACTCAAGTTTATGACCAAAAACGCCATATTTTGTAAGGCGGCCCAGTGCCTTTTCCAAAGTATCTATACTTTCATCCTCCTCCGGAAAAGGGGCGTCCTCGATTCTGCCGCAGCGCATGCATGTGATGTGATAATGCTCGGACGTGTCACCATCGAATCTCATAGGAGGATGTTCAGGTTCCAGTCGCCGGATCAACCCGTCTTCAGCGAGATTTTCGAGATTACGATACACCGTGGCCAGACTGATCCTGGGCAAGACTCTTTTTACGGATGCGTACACCTCATCCACACTCGGATGGAAAGGGCTGGAGCGTACCGCTTCGAAAACCACCTTTCGCTGCTTTGTCATTCTCCTGCCGCACTTTTCCTTTTCATTCCTCATTGTTCACCTTGCCCTCGGATTTAACCCCCCCATCAAAACAATAACGATAATTATTATCAATAATAAGATCTTCTGCACTTCCAGTCAACACTAAAATGAAGGCGAGAACTACGAAATATGAAGTTCTCGCAGCGAAGCCCACCGTCACGGCCGGGAGCGGAAGGCACTACCTGGAAAACAGTCGATACCGACGCCGACGCCGATAGGAGA
>DSCZ01000561.1 GCA_011048855.1 Desulfobacteraceae bacterium
CCTAAGTAGTTGATTTATATAGGTCACAACCGAATTTTGTGCTCATAGTCCCCTGGAACTTCATAAGAGGACTCTGTTGTAAGTGTAAGTAGAAATCAAGAAATATGAAACATTCCTGTTGAATCCTGGCAAATCGATATTCAAGTATTAAACGCCATTATTCAAAATCCATTGGTCCCGAAACAAACTCGACAATTCCATTTACGTTTGCTATCTGCAACCCCGTCATATCGTGGCATTTCAAGATAGCCTGGATTTGTCGGTATTCCGGTGCCCTCATTGAACGTCTCGGATAACGCGGCCGGCAGTAAACGTGATCGAACGAAGCGAGCCGGCCGCTCTATTTCGGCTCGCGTTCATCCGTTAGACGGAAGAGCGCGATCTGAACATGTAGATCGCCCAACCAAGCGTGTCGCGCCCCCAACGCAGATATCCGAGAAAAATTAAAATGGACCTCTTAAACAGGACCACAGATTAAGGTGCAGGTCTCCTCACATCAATCGGTGGGGTTAGCCGCCAGATTTTCAAATTCCAGGTTCGTAGGGCTCTCTTCATCGATTGGTGTGGTCGCTTCGGACAAGGTCAGTACCTTCGATAACTCAGATTCAGGTAACTGCTCAACAGAACGGAGCCTTTTTTCGATAGCACGGCTCCTTACACCGGTCTGCTCTATGGTGCGGCTAGCAGTATTTATTTGCTTCTTGACCTTATCGAGCACATCACCGAACTTTCCGAATTCGGTCTTCACAGCGCCCAACACCCGCCACACCTCAGATGCTCGTTTCTCAATGGCGAGCGTCTGAAACCCCATTCGAAGACTGCTTAGAATAGCAACCAGCGTGGTAGGCCCAGCCAGAACAACTCGATACTGCTGTTGGAGGTCTTCTACCAAAGCCGGCTGCCGGAGTACCTCTGCATATAGACCCTCCGTGGCTAGAAACATAATTCCGAAATCGGTCGTTCCAGGTGGATTGATATATTTGTCGTGAATATCTCTTGCAGAACTCCGAACCGCCCGAGCCAAAGCGTCCGTTGCAATCTGAACGGCTACCGGATCAGCCTTGTCTGCAGCTTCCTGGAGACGGACGTAGTCCTCCTGTGGAAATTTTGAATCAATCGGCAACCAGACGTGGCTCCGAGGATCATCCCCTTGACCAGGCAAGCGGATGGCATACTCCACCCGCTCTGCCGAATCGGTCTTTACACAAACGTTCTTCTCATATTGCCCGGTAGTTAAAATTTGCTCAAGCAGTGCGCCGAGTTGAACCTCGGCCCACGTGCCACGCGCTTTCACATTTGTCAGAACACGTTTGAGGTCGCCAACTCCGCTGGCTAGACTTTTCATCTCTCCGAGGCCTTTATGAACGGCCTCTAATCTATCACCCACCAGTTTGAATGACTCCCCGAGTCGTTTTTCGAGAGTGTCATGCAGTTTCTCATCCACAGTCATACGTATTTCATCGAGTTTTTTTTCATTTCCTTCCTGGAGTTCCTTGACGCGGGTGTCCAATATGGTCCTGATACGATCTAAAGCCATTTCGTGCGATTCTGCGAGGTCTTTTAACTGTTTGGTCATGGCCTCAAGTTGCGTTTGCTGGCCTTGAGCAACCTTTCCGAGAGTATTCGCAATCATGTCAGTACTTGACTTCAGGCTTCCCGAAATCTCCCCTCGAAGGTCTTTACCTGCAGAGCGGGTTTCTTCTCGTCCCGCACGAAGCTCATCACGCACGTCTTTCCCTACATCACCCTGGACACGCCAAGCGCGAATCAGCAAAGCAATTACAAGGAGCATTGTCAACACAATAGCTAGAAGGGTAATCCAAGCCAATGTTTCATTCATTATACAACCTCTGAATCCATATTATTTCTTAAAAATATAAATTAAATATAAATATCCCAAAACCCTATGATAAATTTCAGATATATTTATATAAATATATATTTCGACTGTCACGGTTACTATGCAAACATAGAACGGAAATTATGTCAGCGTCCCTCTTGGACGGCAGAATAAATGCGTAACTATTCCAAAGTACTTAGGGTGTCCCCGTGTATTTACAATCTTTAATTTCTTCCATCCCGACATCAGGATCTACAAGCTCTCCGTAAACGTGTCCGACAAAAAAGCCAAAACTAGTGGAAAACCGAACATACCGCGTTTGGCCGCTATCAAGGATGAAGCTCAATTTACGTTTCACTTCCGTGAAGGTAACCACTTGATATTCCCCAGGCTGTCGGTCGACATAGAAGAATCCTTGGGCGATCGCCTCCCCGACTTTCTCGTTATTCAACATCACATCTGGCCGAAGGGCGGCGCCAAGCGCGGAAGGTCGATAAAAGAAAATCCTGCCAATATCAGGATTTGAGTTTGCGATCTTTGCTTGAAATTCAGTGTACTTCATGCCGCTTGCGCATCCAATAACGCTTATTAAAACTAATCAGCAATTGGTAAATGAATTGATTTTTCTATCCGGAAAAGCGCGATTATTGCATTCTTTGAGATCCATCTTGAGAGAGACTATTTCCGGTTGATTCTCCGGGATGAATAATTTTCCTAAATCTTTTGTGGCCAATATGCCCTGTCTATTGTAGTATGCCTTGGTTGCCGAGGCAAACCGTATACGGCTCGCCCACCTCTTCGATCCGGTGCTTGCCGTGCACACCTCCGTGGTGGAACCCCTGCCGCACCAGATCACAGCCGTCTACGAGTCCATGCTTCCGAGACAACCCCTACGGTTTCTTCTGGCCGATGACCCGGGGGCAGGAAAGACCATCATGGCAGGCCTCCTGATCAAGGAGCTTTTTACTCGTGGTATTTAGTAAATTTATATTGCCAGATAAACTAGTTTCCATCCGGAAATGGTCCTTTTGCCCAATCTCTTCGTCAATCTGCGGGCTTGCTTGTGCGACGTACTCCAGCACGTCTCCGCACAACCCCTTGATTTTCTTGTGGTGCGAGAGGGGGGACTCGAACCCCCACAGGTTGCCCCACTGGATCCTAAGTCCAGCGCGTCTGCCAGTTCCGCCACTCTCGCTTATTGATAGGGCCGCATGATTCCTGATTTTTATGGTGCTGTCAAGACCCTGATTCTGACCCTGATTCTGTCCTGGAACTCCAAGATGAGGGTTGTGGGAATGTTTTTCGAAAACAGTGACAAGCGATTGTTTTCTTATGGTTTCGTAAGAGGAGACCAAAATTTCATTTCCGCGCTCCAGGAAGAATCGAAAGCGGCCGGCGTGAACGATACTCCCTACGGCATGATTTTTTTAGGTGATGAACACCATACTATATTTTTGCGGTGAATTCTTTTACCATGCTGAGAATGGAAAATGAGAGGCCTCATTCAAACCTATCGATGAAAGGGGAGAACTATGAGGGAGGATATATCCACCGCCATCATTGACAGCATGAGCGATGGGCTCGTTGTGATCGATTCCAAGGGGGCTGTCACTCATATGAACCCTTCTGCGCTCAAAATATTGGGGTTCACAGCGGAAGAATCCCGGTCGCCCAATTACTCTGAGCTTTTCATCGAGCACCCTGAAAACGACGCCTTCAACGACATACTGTTCGAGGGGTTGCAGAGGGGCAGGGCGCGCGGATACGGTGAAGTCAAATTCCGGGGCCGGGACGGACGCCTGATCGACCTGGCGGTTACGACTTCCTTTCTGAAATCGGGTTCTCCCAATAATCACAGTATCGTGGTGCTTTTCAAAGACATCACCGAGTTGAAGGATCTCGACCGTGCGCGGAGCCGGGTGCTGTCGCATCTGTCGCACGAGTTGACCACTCCACTTTCCATCGTCATGGCATGCGTAGATAAGCTGGCCACCCCGGAAAACAACTCTTTCATTGCCAGGATAAAGCGTAATCTGGACCGGTTGCTCCAGATCCAGATCGACGTGGGGGATATTGTCCGCGGAAAGCCGCTCGAATCCAGCTGCAGCCTGGCCCCCTGGGTCGAACAGGCACTGGATCTGGTCGAATTGGCCGGTGAAGAATACCCGGACCACAAGCCGGCGCTTGATTTGATCCGCAACAAAATAGAACGTGATTTTACTTTCGAAGGATCCGGCGTTTCTCCTGTGTCCCTTGCTGAAACCATTCGTAAATCCCTGCAGGCGCTGCCCGAAACCGCCAGTGCCCGTCGTCTGGCCTATGAAACCCGCATCAGCAAAGATGACACTCCGGTCATGGACCCTGCGATGCTTGAAAAAATTGTTAACGGGCTCATCCGAAACGCCATTGAAAACACGCCTGACGGCGGACGGATTATCCTTGAAATTTCCCGCAGGGAGCGTGAAACTCACCTGGTGGTGGCGGATACCGGCATCGGCATAACAGAGGCCAGCGTAAAGCACATATTCGGCGGCTTCTTTCATGCAGTGGATACGGATATGTATTCCACGAAAAAGCCTTATCAATTCGGTGCGGGCGGAAAGGGCCTGGACCTCATGAGAACGAGGATTTACGCCGAGATGTTCGGTTTCAGTGTGCATTGCAGGAGCACCCGGTGCATGCATATACCTGCCGAGACGGACACCTGTCCGGGCGATATTGACCTGTGCCCGTACGTTCGCAGCGCAGGTGAATGCGCGGCATCCGGGGGCACTGAATTCAGCTTGATTTTCCCTGCTTCGATGCCGCGGGAAGTGTAAATGATTGAATGAATTGAGCATAATACGAGGATTTCATGGTTGAGAAAGAGTTGGTTGATTATCGCGGGGACTGTTGAAAGGCTTTCCTGGACGTAAGTTTATGTCTGCGCATGATGTCCGCCGGAGATTCTTATACTTTCCTTGTGGAGTCGGATAAACTGGAACGAATTCAAAGGGTTGTTTCCCATAACGACGGGGAAATAGTGGAAGATATTCCGGTTGGGAATGATGTCAGGGTATCCGTCCGGAAGCTCGGCGGGGGTTGAAGCAGGCGAAAACGAAAATCCGGATGCCGACATTGACCGCCGGCTGATGTTACGGTATGCTACTACTTACCGCGGAGGAAAACCTGTGGATGATGACATGGATGAACAGGAATTCAAAAAGAAATACATAAACCTCAGAGTGCTGAAAAGCGCCCAGGACTACCTGCAGGCATCCGGCGAAACTCCGACCGCAGTGTACCCTATCCGGGTGCCCGAAGATCTCATGTACCAGGTGCTCAAGCTCCATGGCCCGGACCATGTGGACAAACTGTTGCACGAAATATTTATGCACGGTTTGAAAGTTTGGAGTGAGGCCGTCTACCAGACCGTGTTCGGGTCCGAAGAAAACCTCCAGGAATTCATCCAACTCCTTCAAAGCCGCGGTGAAGAAGATCAATCCGGAAACCAGTAGAACCCGGCCTACAGCATCCTTTCGAGTTCTGTAAGCATCGTGTCAAGCCGCTTGGCTGAAACCGGTTGAAGAGTCTTGATCTCCTGCGCGAAAAGCGACACCTTGAATTCCTCGATCATCCACCGGAATTCTTCGAGAGCGGTTCGTTTCTCAATGGAAGCGTCCACCGGGAGATGTTCTCGTTGAACGCGAAGGGCATCGATGTATTTTTTCACCCGCGCTTTTTTCCGCCTATCTTTTTGAACATCATGAGATCCGCGGTCGGCACGGATCTGCATGGCTTTGAGGTACCTCGGCAGAGTTTCGATGCGCCTTGTATCATAGAGCATTAGAAAATCCGCCGGAACAAGCTCCTGAAGTTCACGGCTAATCTCCTCCAGCATTCCAAGCACTGCAATGTTCGACGGGTTCGCCCTGCGGGCTGCGGTCAAGACCTCCAGTGTCCGGATATAGGTTTCAATGACCTGTTCTGTTAACTGCACAATATGTTTCGCACGCGTCATCAGTTCGGAACGGGCAAGGGAAAGCCTGTTTTCGAATTCTTTTGCCGTTCGGACGCTTCCATCGGCGAAAGGACGGATCAAGTGATTGTAAATTCCTTCTTCAAGCGCCTCTTTCGGAATCGAAAAACCAAGGTCATTCTTTTTGTTGGCGTCGTAAAAAGTCTGAAAACCGCGGATATCGTCACCGCTGCGCTGGATTCCGGCCTCCGCCGAAATGACGGCTTTGGTACTTTTTGCGAACACCCCTTTTCCGGCGGAAACACTTTTCAAAGATCCGGAGATAAATTTTAAATCCTTTTTCATAACGCGGCGAAACAGGGCCTTCAATCCTTCAGCGTGAAGCCGCGCCGCTTCGGCTGGGTCCGTTAAAAGTCTCAAAGCAGGACCGTCTTCTTCGGGAACCAGGGCGGGGTATGCAGCGTATTTCCCGGATGCAACGGTTTCCGGAAGATCGCCGAAATCCCAACGCTTGATGTCGGTGCGCTCCCAGCGATTTTTCGCATCAGCCAGTTCAGCCGGTTCTTCTCCTTTTGTAGATGTTTTTTCCACCATGGCCAGTACCGAAGGATCCCTTCCCGCTGCTATTTCCCGTCCCTTATCGTCTTTTATGGACAGGCGCATTTTCAGGTGGTCCGGGATGTTTACTTCCTGCCATACGGGGGCAGGGATGTGAACGTCGAAAAGGTCATGCAGCGCACGGGCAAGGGCCGCAACCAGGCTTTGTTCCTTGTGTTCTTCGATAACCGGAAGCACGATTTTGACCGTTTGAGAGACCGGCACGAGATTTTTCCGGTAACGCTTGGGAAGTCCCTTTATGAGTGCGGTCACTTTTTCTTCAAGCAGACCCGGTACAACCCAGTCAAGCCGTGATGCGGGAAAACTTGCGGCAAGGCCGCAGGGGACCGCCAGCGTGACTCCGTCCTGTTCTGCGCCGGGAGAAAAGGTGTAGGTATATTTAAGCCTGGAACCTCCATATGAAGCGGCATCCGGAAATCCGTCCAGCTCGTCGTTCTCCGGATATTGAACCAGCAGGTCTTCCTCCTTCATCCTGAGAAAGCCGTCACCACCCCGTTTCTTGATCAGGTGCGCAAGGCTCCTCGAATCGCATAGGTCCGCCAGGCGGCTGTCGTAGAATTCCTCAACCGCGCGCTCACCGGCGAAGATATCCCTGCGCCTGAGTTTGTCTTCAAGCGCAAGCATGCGTTTCATCAGCCTGAGGTTATGGTTCAGGAAAGGCGGCCTGGGCTTAAGCTCGCCTTCCACCAGGGCCCCGATGAAAATACGCCGCGATGCTTCCGGATCGATCCTGCCGAAAGAAACAGATCTTCCAGGGTTGATAATCAGACCGTATAGAGAAACCTGCTCGGTTGCACGCACTTCGCCCCGGTTCTTCTCCCAGTGCGGGTTCAGATAGCTCCGGCTGCATAGATCCCCACCGATGACTTCGAGCCATCCCGGATCGATCCGGGCGGTGGTCCTGGCATACAGCCGGGAGGTCTTGACGACCTCCGCGGCTACGATCCAGTCAGGCCCCCGGTTGAAAAGGGTGGAGCCCGGAAAAAGCATCGCCTCGCGGTCTCTTGAGGAACGATAAAGGTTCTTTTCCTTTTTTTGAGCGATATTTGCGAGGTATCCACTCAGGATCGACTTGTGGATGGCTGCGTAGCGTCCTGCGGCATCCGCCGGGGGGGTTGAGGAAGTCAAGCGCTGCTCTTCGACGATGGCCGTGATCTGCCTGTAAATGTCACGCCATTCCCGTATCCGTATGTAAGAGAGAAAATTTTCGCGACAGAACTTGCGCATTTGATTCTGGCTGCTTTGTTGGACGATGCGATCGCAGGCCTGGAAAATGTTTAAAAGGGTAAGAAAATCCGATTCCGGATGGGCAAAAGCCGCGTGGTGCCTGTCGGCTTCGGTGGTTTTTCCCGTGGGCCGTTCTCTCGGATCCTGGATGCTTAACCCGGAGGCGATAATTGCAACTTCCTCCAGGCAGCCTTGTCTGCAAGCTTCAAGGATCATCCGGGATATCCTGGGATCCAGGGGCATACGTGCCATGAGCCTGCCCCGTTCGGTGAGCGACACGCGGCCTTCCGTGCCGGATACCGCACCGAGTTCGCCCAGCACCTGGAAGCCGTCGGAGACGCTTCTCTTGCCGGGCGGGTCAATGAAAGGGAAATTGCCCACATCGCCCAGTTTCAACGAGAGCATCCGCAGGATCACCTCCGCCAGGTTCGCCCGTTGTATTTCAGGGGGAGTGAAGCGCGGGCGCGTTTCATAGTCTTCTTCGCTGTACAGGCGGATGCACACTCCTCCCCGCACGCGGCCGCTTCGACCTTTACGTTGATCGGCCGAGCTGCGGGAAATCGGCACCACCGGCATGATGGTGGTACGGGTGCGCGGGAGATAGCGGGGGATTCTCGCAATCCCGGTATCCACAACGTAGGTGATGCCCGGAATGGTGAGGGAGGTCTCGGCGACGTTAGTCGAAACAATCACCTTGCGTTTCCCCCCACCTGCGAAAACCCTCTGCTGGTCAGCTGCGGAAAGCCGTGCAAAAAGCGGAAGCACCGCATCGGCTTCCCCTCTTATCCCCTCGATGCGTTCACACGCCTCGATAATGTCGGCTTCCGTGGGCATAAAGACCAGGATGTCGCCGCGGCGTGTTGCAGCCAGGAGTTCGTCCACCACTTCGACGGCATCATCCACATAGGTGCACTCCTCTTTTTCCGCAGCTTCAAGGTTCGGAGGACGATAGCGGATTTCGACGGGAAACATCCGGCCTTCCACGTTAATGACAGGAGCATCCTCAAAGGCGGCAGAGAATTTTTGAGTATCCATGGTCGCTGAAGTGATGATCACTTTTAAATCCCGCCTTCGGGTGATGAGGCTTCTCAGCATGCCCAGCAGAAAATCTATGTTGAGGCTTCGTTCGTGTGCTTCGTCCACGATAAGGGTGTCATATTCAGAAAGCATTCGGTCCCGCTGCGCTTCGGCGAGCAGAATACCGTCAGTCATAACCTTGATGTAGCTTCGGCGGTCGGTTCGGTCCGTGAAACGGATGCGGTAGCCAACCGAGGTGCCAATCGTCTCTCCGAGTTCTTCGGCGATGCGGCTGCTGACGGCCACCGCGGCGATGCGGCGGGGTTGTGTGCAGCCGATTTTGCCATCAATGCCGCGGCCTGCCGCAAGGCACATTTTCGGAAGCTGGGTGCTTTTGCCGCACCCGGTTTCACCCGATACGATCAGCACCTGGTGGTTGCGGAGGGCCTCGATGATTGCTTCCTTTTTTTCGGTGATGGGAAGATTTTCAGGAAAGGCGACAGCAGGCTTTGTCTTCCACCTGGCTTTTTTGCGTTCAACCGAAGCCTGAATGCGGGCCTCGATTCTGTCCAGATCTTTTTCGGTTTGTTTTGCAGCCGCCGGGTGGCCCGCAGTGCGCAGGAGGCGCTTGAGACTCCTGGCGCACGCGTACCTCTCGGCGGACATGGCGCGAGGGAGAATTCTCTGAAGGGCGGGAATGCGTTGCTTGATGTCGGTGTCGGGTGTAGGTGTCATTAAAAATCGGTCATATATCTTTTTCCCCAGGTTTTATGTGTCGAATGTAATACGAACGGATGACATTGTCAAAAATTTTTCTGCTGATTACCGTTCAGTATGAAGGATGGGGGAGGAGTTTAATGCGAGGAGTATACGTCGGGAACGCCGGGGAATAAAGATCGCGGATACAATCCGCTCCCACAAACACCTACTGTTACACGAACACCAACACGGATGGCATCGTAAAAAGTCAAAATTTGCCCTTTTTCGTCATTTCCCGACGTCAGCGTGTGTCGGGGGAATCCAGTTATTCCAGGGAGTTGCAGAAAACCTGGACCCCGTTCTCCACCGGGTGACGACTTTTTACGATGCCATCAACACTCACACCGCCGCGAAGCGGCAACGTTTACTTCCGTACCAGGCGCAAGGTCCGCTCTTTTTCCATCTGGCCGTCATCGATCACGGCCATGGCGGCTTCCAGGCCTCCGGAGAGGTCCGTCGTGAACCCCTGGATTGCCAGGGCGCGGCTCAGCGCGGAGATAAAGAAGATCACGTTTTGTGCGGACGAGGAATACCCCATGAGTCCTACCCGCCAGATCCTTCCCTTGAGAGCGCCTAGTCCGCCTCCGATCTCCAGATTGTAACGATCAAGGAGATACCCCCTGAGCTTTGCGTCGTCTACCCCATCGGGGATAACAATCGTGTTCAGGGTGGGGAGACGGAAGGGCGGTTCGACCAGCATGGTGAGGCCGAGACCCTCGATGCCGGCAACAAGCGCCCGATGGTTCTTGATGTGACGGGCACACCTGGCCTCGATTCCTTCTTCGTGGATGAGGAGCAGCGCTTCCAGCAGAGCGTAGTTGAGGGTGCTGGAACTGGTGTGGTGGTAAACTTTTTCCTTCCCCCAGTACCGGGAGAGCAGCTCGATGTCCAGGTACCAGTTGCTCACAGGAGTTTTCCGGGTTCGCACGACATCCATGGCACGCTCGCTGAAGGTGACCGGGGAAAGTCCGGGAGGGGAACCAACACACTTTTGCGAGCATCCATACGCTATGTCTACCCCCAGGTTGTCAAGATCAAGCGCGATGCCACCAAGGGATGTAACCACGTCAAGCAGGATCATGGCATCAGAGCGTTTGGCTATGGCTGCGATGTCTTCCATCGGTTGAAGAACGCCGGTGGAAGTTTCGGCATGGACAAGCGCTATGACTTTCGCCGGATGTTTGGTGATCATTTCTTCGACGATCCGAGGATCGACGGGTTTCCCCCATTCTGTTTCGATCACCGAAACCCGTGCTTGTTGGCGTTCGGCCATCTGGCGCAGCCTGTCGCCGAAATAACCGCTGACGCAAACCAGGACCGGGTCACCCGGTTCCAGAACGTTTGCAATACATGCTTCCATGCCCGATGTTCCGGTTCCGGGCACCGCGTTGGTCACTTCGTTTTTAGTTCCGAAAACCCCTTTCAACAGTTCGCCGATACGCTCGATAACATCGAGATATGCTGGATCCATGTGACCGATCACAGGCGATGCGAGAGCCTTGTAAACACGGGGGTGAATGTCCAGGGGGCCTGGTCCCATCAATTTTCTCATGGGGGCTTCGGGTCGGGATAAATTCATTTTCTTTCTCCTTTTTCCATTTGATATCGTCTTGCAGTGAGCGGTGCCCACCTTACGTTTTCTTCGTCAGAACTTCGTTTCGACACCCTAACAGAGGCATCCTTATTTGTCGGCGTCGGTATCTTCACGCCCGTCGGCGTTCATTGAATTCGGCTTATATGGTATGAAATAGATATTGTCAAGAGGTTAAATTTAGTCATAGCAAATAATATTTGCGTGATATCGTGTTTAATTTGCAAATGATCTAACCAAAAATGAAGATTCCCGCGAAAAAAACAGTCAAAAAAGCGCAAAACCTACGGAAAAAAATTTGCAACAATTCCTGACGCTGCGGTATGTTTATAGAACCGCGTTCGGCGGTTGGAAAAATCAACGGGGCCGTGGAGCACTCACTGGTCTGGAAAGGATCTGTCATGACATCAGGCGCAAAAAGAAGAAGCCCATTCCCTCCATGCGACCAGGAGGTGAAATCATCACTATTACATGTCGAATCACCCCAGACCAGATCACCCTCTTATACGCTGGCCTATCTTGACGGGAATTTTTTGATGCGCGATGAATGCCGCCCGTCCAGGCTGCAGCTGGAATATTTAAAGGCGGATCTTGTCCAATTGGATCACGGAATATTATCCACGGTGGTGATTTTCGGCTCTGCTCGCATTCCTGACCCCGAAACCGCCTCGGCCCGGCTGGCGGAAGCCGAGGAAGAAGCCAGGCAGAATCCATCTCACCCGGAAACAACGCTCGCGGTTCAGCGGGCCAGGAGAGGGGTCGCGAACAGCGCCTATTACCGGGAGGCGCAAAAACTGGGAGAACTGATTTCAAGCCGCCCGGGATGCGGAGATGACGGTCACCTGGTGGTTACCACCGGCGGCGGGCCGGGCATAATGGAGGCCGCCAACCGAGGTGCAATGGATGCAGGTGCAGAAAGTGTGGGTTTGAACATCGTCCTGCCGTTCGAGCAAGCACCGAACCCGTACATCACCCCGGATCTCAACTTCCAGTTCCATTATTTTGCGATACGAAAGATGCATTTTCTGATGAGGGCGAGGGCTCTCGTGGTATTTCCAGGGGGCTTCGGGACGCTGGATGAACTCTTCGAGGTTCTGACACTGGTACAGACTCACAAGGTGGAATCCATTCCCGTGCTGCTGTTCGGCAGGGAATTCTGGCACAGGCTCGTGAATTTCGAAGTGCTGGTGGAAGAGGGGACAATATCGGAAAAGGACCTGGATATATTCCGCTATGTCGAAACCGCCGAGGAGGCCTGGGAAATCATTCAGAGGGAGACCTGTCTGCTCGAGGGAAAAAAACAGTAAAGGAGGTGCCTCCGGAATCCCTGCACTCTTCTGAGGATGGTGCTGCGCTGCATTTTTCGACTGAACCGGGGCAGACATCGTAGGCACCGGGCAAATATTTGCATCGGTTGGAGTCCATGCGGATTTTGAACCCATAGCGTTCGGAAAAAATTTTCATCCGCAGCAGATCCGCCCCCTTTCCCCCTGCATTGAAGTCGAAAGGTTTTCTGCTTGAATAAGCAAGGGTGTCCTGGGTGGAAAAAAAACCTTCAAATATGCGCCTTTTCGCTTCGTCTGCGATTCCCACCCCGTAATCCCTGACCACAAGCTCCACCCCTCCGACGCCCGGTTTGACCTCGATTTCGATGGTGGAACCATCCGGCGTGTTCTCGACGGCGTTTCGCAAGAGTCCGTCAAAAACCTTTTCGAGGCATTCAAGCGGCACCTTCACATCCGGTACGTTCTCGAGTGATATTTCGAGGTTGACCCGGCGGTGGGAACATTGATCACAGTCGGAGGCAAGACGCTGCTCAACGAAATCCTTCAGGTTTACATGGACGGGCTTCATATCGCGGGGACCGAAAATAGCCTCGACCCGTTCCCGCAAGGTCTGTGCAAGGCCCTCGATGCCGGTTTCCCGGGCCGCCAATACCTCGATCTCTTCGGCGCACTGGTCGAGCAGGAGAGACAGCATGGTATAGGCACCGCCTTCGCGCCCCTCCATGATATCCTGCACTTCCAATTGTATTGCGCTTATGCGTTTTAAATTACGGTGAAGCCGTTCCATGTTGTGAACCCACTGTTCACGCGGAACGTCTGCCAGGTGTTTTTCAAGAAGCCCCAGGGATCCCAGTAAAATCGCTACGGGGGTCTCCAGCTCATGGGCCAGGTGGTTGATCATTTTGTCCTTGGCCCTGTTCAGGCTCTGAACTTCCTGGAGAGCTTTCCGGACCTGCTCGGAATACCTGGCGTTTTCAATGGAAAGAGCAACCGTGCCTCCCACGATGTTGAGCATTTCAATATCCTGCTGTCCGAATTCGCCGTGTTTTTTATTCAGCGCACAGAGCACGCCACTTATCCGGTCTCTGCCCTTCAAAGGCACCAGCAGCAGGTTCCGGGTGTGATACCCCAGCCTGCGATCCCTTTCCGCGTGAAGCTCGGCTTCAACCGAGGTGTCGGATACGATGATAGGCTCGCCTGAGCGCACGACGCGGCCCGCGACCAGTTCGTCGAGGTTGAACCGCACCTCGCGGACGCGGCTTTCGGTTGCCTGGTCTTCGTAGGAGGGGGCAAGCACGAAAAGCTGTTCCCGCTCTTCGTCCAACAGAAGTACTACAGAGCCTTCGGCCTCGGTGAGGTCCATGATTTCGGAGGTGACATAGGAGAGAAGTTCTTCCAGTTCGGGATATTCCGGAAGTGCGGTGCTGATCCTGAGAATCGTCTCATTTATCCTCGCGAGCCGGCGTTCTTCTGTAATGTCCCTTAGGATTGCGATGCTGCCGGCTGCCTCTGCTTCGGATGCCGGGTAGGCGACGGCGCGGATGGTTACATCAAGGATCCTCCCGTCCTTTGTCAGACGCCTGGTTTCATGACGCTGAAGCTTGCCGTTTTTATAAAGTTCGGCTGAATAACGCGCGGTGTCTTCCTTTAAGTCGGGGGGGATGAACGGGATGTGACGTCCTTCAAGTTCTTCCAGTGTCCATCCAAAAGTTTCAGTGAATGCCGGGTTCAGATAAAATACCTTACCCTCATGGTCGTAGACAACAAAGGCATAGGGTATGAAATCCAGCAAGGTGGTCAAACGCCTTTTGGCTTTACGCAAAGCCCCTTCGGCGTGTTTCAACCCGGCCAACTCGGTTTCAATTTCCTTCAGCCGCTGTTCTAGTTCCTCGCAGGAAGGCTTCACGCTCATCGCCCGCATCCTTTCAAAATTTCAATGAAGAAAAGCATTACACACAACGCCGGATGTTGCAACATTCTTATGGGGGAGGGTTATTGGTTAATCGCGATTACAAATCGCTCCCACTGAACAAACCAGAAAAACGACCGACCCCGATACCAACATGGAGGGGGTTTCGATTACGATTACGACAACGAAAACGATTTAAAGCAGACAAACCAGAACACCGGACTTCCGGTTTTCATATCGACCGCGGGGGTTTGTTGTGTTACCATTCGCTTGTCAACAATTTGGCATATATTTGAAAACGAATTCGAGAGGAAACTGACGGTATGGAGCAGCTACGCAGAACCCCGCTGTGGGAGTCGCATCGCAGGCTTGGAGCCCGGATGGAACCCTTCGCCGGCTGGGATATGCCGGTGCAATACAATGAAGGTATTATCAAGGAACATCTTTCAGTAAGGTCCGAAGCAGGTCTTTTCGATGTTTCCCATATGGGCAGGTTCGTTATAAGCGGTGGGGAGGCGGTGAATTTTCTGCAGCATGTTCTTTCGAACAATGTGCAGGCCCTGGACGTGGGGCAGAGTCAATACACGATAATCAGCGATGAAAACGGTTGCGCCGTCGATGATGTTTACCTTTTCAGGTTCGTGGAATCCGAATTTATACTTGTGGTGAACGCTGTGAATGCGGATCGAGATATGAATTATCTGCGAGGATTTTTGTCTGAATTCCAGGGCGTCTCGATCCGGGAC
>DSCZ01000296.1 GCA_011048855.1 Desulfobacteraceae bacterium
GACTGGAACAGTATTTTTATTTGTTGTACTTTGATTTTGACCTTGTTTTGGATTTCGGATTCCGCGCCTCGAATTTCCGAAATTGGAGTGTCGAAACGAAGTTTTGACAGGTGCAGACAAAGATCCTGATAGAGATTAAAATGGATATTTCAATGCAAAGCATTAATTTTTTTCACCCACGATGGCCGGTGTTTCATGAGGACAACCACCTGCTGGTTATGTATAAACCAGCCCTTATCCCGGTGCAGCGAGGAATGAGTAGAGGAACATCCATGCTCGATCTTGCGAAAAAATGGGTGGCGCTCCGCTATTCCAAACCGGGCCGGGTGTACCTCGGCCTGGTCCACCGCCTGGATTTCCCCGTAGCGGGAGTAATGGTTTTCGCCCGGACTTCCAAGGCTGCAAGCCGTTTATCCGCCGAATTCCGGGAAGGAAAAGTAAAAAAAACTTATCTGGCCATAGTTGAAGGAATACCTGAAGGGTGTGAGGGGACCCTTCGTCACAGGATCGTCCCCAGCGGAAAACTGAGTCGCGTCGCCTATACGGGGGAACAAGGCTCCCGCGAGGCTGTTCTTGAATACCGGGTGATCGCTCAATCTGGAAAACAGGCTCTGGTTGAAATCGATCTCAAAACCGGCAAAAAGCACCAAATACGGCTGCAGTTCTCCCATATCGGACATCCCGTGCTGGGAGATTCGCTTTATGGATCCGCATGTGCGCTGCAGCGTGGATGTATTGCGCTGATGAGCAGACGCATGGATTTTCTTCACCCCACACGGAAAATACCCATGTCGTTTCAGAGCCCGGTTCCTGCCGGGTGGCCATGGCCCGAAGTCATCGACCCCGGATTGATTCCCGCGCCACTCTGGACATGGCAGCAAATGCGCAAAGAACTTTAGGATATGCCAAACAGAGGATTTTTTCTTTGACAACAGAATTTGAGTGGCTATGATGACACCGGAAACCAAAAGAACACTAAAAAGGAGGCTGGCAATATGGCGACAGGAACCGTAAAGTGGTTCAACGATCAAAAAGGTTATGGTTTTATAGAACAGGAGAACGGTCCGGATCTGTTCGTACACTACAAGGAAATTATCGGAGAAGGTTTCAAAACTCTCTATGAAGGCGACAAAGTCAGTTTCGAAGTCAAAGAAGGCCCCAAAGGCCCCCTGGCAACCCAGGTCAGCAAATTATAATGTCGGCCTTTTTGTTTACCTGCAGCATTTCATCCAGGGGGTGAAATGCTTTTTTTTATTCAGCCATGGTATATGTTTCAGGGGGCACTCATGCTGAATAACACCACAGAATTTTCGGAACAATCCTCTCCACCGGATGCTGAACCGCTCAAATCGAAAGATAAAAAACCGGAAGAAAAGCTGGATGAAAAGGCATGGGAAGCATCCGTTCGGGGGAGGGAATTACAGAGAGCGCGAATAATGGACGCGATCGGGGTCTTTGCAGGAGGGATCGCACATGATTTAAACAACGCGCTTACCGGTATTGTCTCCTATCCTGAACTGATGCTGATGCAGCTGCCGGCGGAAAGCCCTCTACGACCACAGCTGACCAGGATCCAGGAAAGCGGCCGCAAAGCCGTTTCAATTGTTCGGGATTTAGTCACACTCAGTCGAAGAGGTACAAAGAACCAGGTCACGGTTTTAAACCTCAACAGACTTATTGATGAATACCTGAAAAACCCGGGGCCGGACAACCTGCTTTCCCATTATCCATCAGTGAAAATAAAAACCGACCTCCATGACGATCTGCTGAACATCAGCGGGTCGCCGATCACCCTGAGCAACGCGGTGATGCACCTGGTGGTCAATGCGGCTGAAGCACTGAAAGGTAGCGGTGAAATTCATATATCCACCTTCAACCGTCGCTTTGAAACCCCGTATAAAGGATACGAGGAAGTGAACGCCGGTGAATACAGCGTTCTGACTGTATCTGACTCCGGCGAAGCCATCCCTGACGGATACCGAGAAAGGATATTTGAGCCGTTCTTCTTGAAAAAAGGAATGGGAAGAAATGAAGTCCGCCTCGGAATGTCCATAGTATGGTTCATCGTAAAGGATCATGATGGATTCATCGATGTTGAAAGCACAAGCGATGGCGGAACGACTATTACACTTTACTTCCCCCCTGCAAGTTGATTCCACCGTAAAACATATACCCGGCAGTCATTCCGGACTTGGTCCTGGACCCGGTTTTTCAACGGGGTGAAACCTTATTTACCATGCCCTCAAAGGTTGAAATGCGGTTCTCGAACGCCGGTGTTTTCAGACGGTGAATGGGCGATGATCAAGGAGCTACTGTACGAACAGGTTCCTGGTTGAAAAATTGGGGTCACTGGTAAGGTTCACCCCGAGCCTCCTGAGCCCAGCCTCATCCCCGGGGGTTGGGATGTAAGTCATATGGACCTCGCAGCCGCGCAAATGCTTTAGTTTTTCTATCGCCAGCTGGGATGCCGAATTTGTTGTGGCACTTATGCTCAGTGCGATCAATGTTTCCAGCAGATCCATACTCAATGCTTTTTCGTTCATAACCTCGGTCTTGAGATTCCTTACAGCTTCGATAATGTAAGGAGGCAGAAGTTTTATCTTGTCAGGTATGCCCGCAAGATGTTTAACCGCGCGGAGGATAACGGTTGACGCCGCATGCATACGGGGAGAATTGCCGCCGGTGACTATGGTTCCGTCCTGGAGCTGAATTGCCGCGCCGCAGAATATCCCTTCACTTCCCCTGCCCTCCTCCTCGGCCTCGACTGCAGCCTGCCTGGCTGCAGGAACAACCAGCCTGTCGGTGGGCTCCAATGCGAAATTCTTTATAAACAGTTCGACACGCTGCACGGTTTCCTTTTCTGTAAAACCCATCACATATTCGCAGCGATATCTGAAATACCTGCGAATCACCTCCTGCTTCGCGGCCTGCCGCGCCGCTTCGTCATCGACAATGGCAAATCCCGCACGGTTGACTCCCATGTCGGTCGGAGAAAGGTAAAAGGCCTTACCGCACGTAATCCTGTCAAGAATACGTTTAAGTACAGGGAAAACCTCAACATCACGGTTATAGTTTACGGCCTTTACGTCGTACGCCTCCAGGTGAAAAGGGTCGATCAGGTTGAAATCTCCAAGATCGGCGGTAGCCGCCTCGTAGGCGATGTTTACGGGGTTCTTCAGCGGTAGATTCCAGATGGGAAACGTCTCGAATTTCGCATATCCGGCCTGGATGCCCAGCCTGTAATCATGGTAAAGCTGGCTGAGGCATGTCGCCAGTTTTCCGCTGCCGGGACCCGGCCCGGTGACGATGACAAGGGGCTTTTTTGTTTCTATGTATTCATTGGCTCCGTATCCGCTCTCACTGACGATAAGGTCGACGTCGGTCGGATAGCCTTTCGTGAAACGATGGGTGTAAACCCGGATGCCGCGGCGTTCGAGCCGTTTTTGAAAATCACCGCGGAAGGCTGTTTGTCGAACCGTGTAATCACCACGCCGAACACCCCTATGCCCCATTGCCTCAAATCATCGATCATTTTGAGAGCGTCCGAATCATAGGTGATGCCGAAGTCGGCCCGTATCTTTTTTCGTTCGATATCCCCCGCAAAAATACACAGCAGGATGTCCGCCTTGTCTTTAAGCTGCTGCAAAAGGCGCATTTTGACATTCGCATCATAGCCCGGCAGCACCCGGGATGCATGATAGTCGTACAGCAGTTTTCCGCCGAATTCGAGGTAAAGTTTGTTGTCGGACATCTCGGCCCGCTTCAAAATTTCAGCAGTTTGTTCTTCCAGGTATTTATTGTTGTCAAAAGCCGTCGGTATAGACATTGGTTTCTCCACCTTATGTAAAAGCCCGATTGAAAAAAGCTCAACCTACGGCGTTATTAGTATCAGTCAAAACAGTGCTCTTCAAGAAGTTTCTCAATTGCGAAGCATCGCTCAGTCCGTCCCGGGTTTACGGAGATTCGGAACAATCTTTGTTTGACAGACCACCGCGGTTTTGAGTAGCATGCTGCTGTTCACACAGATTGAAAACCCTTTCCAATATAGAGGCCCTTCCATGGATGATTTCAAACAGTTGTTGACTGAGTTGATCCGTTTCAAATCAATGCACTCCGAACCGCGGGAAATTCAACGGTGCGCGGAATATATCGAATCCTACCTGAAAGCGCATCACGTAGAATACCGGAGGATGGACTCTGAAGGGGTTCCGTCCATAATCGCGGTTCCGGGATCTGGTAAAACCCCGGTGATCCTCATGAGCCATATCGATGTCGTCGATGCCACGGATGATCAATTCAACCCGGTCGAGCGCGACGGGGCGATATACGGACGAGGCAGCCTGGATGATAAGTATGCTGCGGCCCTTTCTTTAATCCTGCTCTCAGAACACCTTGAGCGGGTGAAAGCCTCCGGCGGTTCCCAGAAGGATCTTCCGTTCGGAGTATTGATAACCGGCGACGAGGAAATCGGCGGAGAAAACGGCGCCAGGAAAGCTCTTGCCGAAATCGATGCAGACTTCTGCATTGCCCTGGACGGCGGAGGCCTTCATAATATCGTCGTCAAGGAAAAGGGAATCCTCAGGCTCAAAATATCCGCCACCGGAAAAGCCTCCCACGGCGCTCGTCCCTGGCTTGGAGAAAATGCTATTGACATCCTGATGCGCGACTGCATTACCGTGGAATCCTTTTTCAATGAAAGCTCCGCGGACCACTGGCACCGAACCGCCGTGTTGAGCCGCATACAGGGCGGCGGCAGGTCGGTAAACCAGGTTCCGGATTCGGCCGAGGGCCTTTTCGATGTGCGCTTCACCGAAAACGACGACATAGATGACATCGTCGAAACCATTCGACGAAAGGTGCGCAGTCGGATCCAGATTGATTCCAGGGGTGAAATTTTCAACGGCGGCGATTCCCCGTACCTTGACCTGCTTCTTGAAATATCCCCGGAAACCTCTGTAGGTTTCGAGCACGGTGCAAGCGACGCCCGTTTCCTCTCGGAGCACGGTATTCAAGGGATCGTGTGGGGAGCCGACGGCGACAAAACAGCCCATGCAGTCGACGAGCATGTCAACCTGGAAAGCGTGGCCGTCCTCCGCCGCATCCTCGGTGACTTTTTTACCCGGCTGGAGAGCCGTAAACCGGACTGAAACGCGGGGTAATCGTGAACGACCATCTCCTGCGGGTCGAAGAACTCAAGACCTATTTCCACACCTTTGAAGGAATCGCGAAAGCGGTGGATGACGTCTCCTTTTCGCTGAGAAAAGGCGATGTTCTGGGAATAGTCGGCGAATCAGGGTGCGGCAAGAGCGTGACGGCCCAGAGTGTGATGCGCCTCGTACCCCAGCCCCCGGGAAGGATAGAACACGGTCGAATCCTATTCGACGGCGTCGACCTTCTGGCGATTCCGATGGAGCGGATGAGGAATATCCGCGGAAAACGGATCTCGATGATTTTCCAGGAGCCAATGACTTCCCTGAACCCGGTTTATACGATAGGCGCCCAGATTTCGGAAATGTTCATCAAACATGAAAATTTATCGAAGAAAGAAAGCTTTCAGCAATCGATAGAAATGCTCAGGAAGGTTCAGATTCCTGCGCCGGAACGCAGGGTCAATGAATACCCGCACCAACTGTCCGGCGGAATGAGGCAGAGGGCCATGATCGCGATGGCCCTTGCATGCAACCCGGAAATCCTTATCGCCGACGAACCGACAACCGCTCTTGACGTCACCATCCAGGCCCAGATCCTGCACTTGATAATGAAGTTGAGGCAGGACTTCGAGGCGGCCGTCATTATCATCACGCACGATCTGGGTGTGATAGCCGAGGCTGCCGAACAAGTTATTGTAATGTACGCCGGGAAGGTTGTCGAACAGGGAAGTACGGTTGATATTTTTGACAACCCAAAGCATCCCTATACCAGGGGGCTGCTTGAATCCATTCCGGTCCTGGGCGCCAGGGCCAAGAAGGGCCGGCCGCGCCTGAAAGAAATACCGGGAATCGTGCCGAGCTTGTACGACCTTGCTTCGGGATGCAGCTTCGCGCCGCGATGCCCCAGTAGAAAGTCCGGATGCCTCGAAGCCCTGCCGACTTTGATCGAATTCGATGCAGGACATTTCGTGAGATGCCTGCTTTATGCGTGAAAACAGCGGGAACGACATGGCGCAACTTCTCAGCGTAACCGATTTGAAAGTTCATTTCCCAATAAAAAGGGGGCTTTTCGCTAAGACCTCGGGTTACGTATTCGCGGTGGACGGCGTCAGCTTTACGCTCGAAAAGGGCCGGACCCTGGGCTTGGTCGGAGAAAGCGGATGCGGCAAAACCACGACCGGGCTGGCCATATTGAAACTTATCGAGCCGACCGCCGGCAAGGTTGTTTTCGAGGGCGAGGAAGTCACCGACAAAAAAGGCAGATCACTGAGGGATCTCAAGAAACGCATGCAGATCATTTTTCAGGATCCATATTCTTCGTTGAACCCCAGGATGACGGTAAATCAAATCCTTGCGGATCCTCTTGAAACCCATGACTTGTATCCCGGCGCTCAGAGATCCGAGCGGATCGCATTTCTGCTGGAAAAAGTCGGTCTCAGTCCCGAGCAGGGCCGTCGTTACCCGCACGAATTCAGTGGCGGACAAAGGCAGCGCATCGGTATAGCCAGGGCGCTCGCGCTCAATCCCAGGTTGATCATCGGGGATGAGCCGGTATCCGCTCTCGATGTATCGATACAGGCGCAGATTATCAATCTGCTGCTCGATCTTCAAAACGATTTTGATCTCTCCTACCTGGTGATAGCCCATGATCTGGCAGTGGTGGAGCATCTCTGCGATAGTATCGCCGTGATGTATTTAGGGAAAATAGTTGAATTCGCCGATTTCAAAGAACTCTATCTGAATCCGAAGCACCCGTACACCCGTGCTTTGCTTTCTGCCGTGCCGGTGCCGAACCCTCACAGCATTCCGAAACGAATAATCCTGGCCGGGGATGTGCCCAGCCCGATCAATCCACCGCCTGGATGTCATTTTCATCCGCGCTGCCCTAAACGAATGGATATATGCAGTGAAATGCAACCGGAACTGAAGGACCTTGGAGGAGGTCACCTTGTAAGTTGTTTTCTATACCAGTAAATTACAGCCCACCCGGGAGAAAACAACCCGGGTTTATGCCGTGCCGGGGAAGGCTCCCCCGTCGCGGTCCTGGTTGAGAAGGGAGCGGAACATAAATTTTAAATTTAGGGAGGTTTATCATGACTGGTTTAACAAGAAGGCTGTTCTTATTAAGCTTTTGCGTGGCATTGATTTTATCCTTGAGCGGCCCGGCATCGGCCCAGTCATCACTCGTTGTTGCGGTGGATTCTGCGCCACGAATGATGAATCCCCACGGTGACGACTCCGATGCAGGCCTGTCCTTCATGGCAAATTTCTTCGACGGCCTGCTCCAACGAAAGGGACCCGACGGCAAGCTTGCTCCTGCCCTGGCTGAGAGCTGGGAACACCCCGACGATCTGACCTGGAAATTCCACCTCCGCAAAGGGGTCACTTTTCACAACGGCAACCCTTTCACCGCCGAGGACGTGAAGTTCACCTTCGAGAGACTTTCAAATCCCGAGGTCTCTGAATTTATCAACACCGGCAAAACCATAGAATCGATTGAATGCCCGGACGACTACACCGTGATTATCAAAACCAACGTTCATATCCCGTGGTTTGCGAACAACATGCATCAAATCTTCATTATGGACAAAGAATCCACGGAAGCCAGAGACGGCGGCGATGTGATGGTCAAGCCGATCGGGACCGGCGCCTACAAGCTTGTTGAATGGGTGAAAGGCTCCTATGTCACGATGGAGGCCAACGAGAATTACTGGGAAGGGGCACCGGAGTTGAAAAAAATCGATGTCAGGCCGATAACCGAATCCTCCACCCGCTTTGCGGCGCTTGTATCCGGCCAGGTGGATATAGTTACGGGAGTACCGGTGGAGCTGTTTGACCGGGTTGAAAAAAACCCGAAACTCGAAGTCGTGCGGAGACCGGCCAGACGTTCCATTTTTCTCGCGATGGGTAATGAAAAGGGTTCGCCTCTTGCAGACATCCGGGTTCGCAAGGCGATCTATATGGCCATCGACGAAGATGAAATCATAGAGAAAGTGATGAGAGGCCATGCATTTCCGGCCGCGCAGATACCCGACCCCCCGACCATTGGGTACTGTAAGGACCTGAAACGCCTGCCGTTTGACCCCGAAAAAGCTAAAAAACTTCTCAATGAAGCCGGTTACGGCGATGGATTTGAGGTGACCGTCAGCGGGCCGAACGACCGGTATGTGCAGGACAAACAGATCGTCGAAGCGGTCGCTAAGTATCTTGCCAAAGTGGGAATCAAGGCAAAACTGGATGTGAAACCGAAATCCATCTTCTTCCCGGAAGTGGCGGAGGGTAAACTGGAATTTTACCTTATCGGCTGGTTCGACGGGACATTCGACATGGGCCGCACTTATTCCAAGCTAGCCCACAGTCGTGACAGGGACAGGGCCTACGGAGACCTGAATGGGGCCAATTATTCAGATCCCGACATTGATGCTCTGTTGGAAACAACCTTTGAAATGACCGATATCGGCGAGCGTGAAGCAGCCCTCCAGAAACTGAACCGGATGGCGATGGTTGATAAAATAGTGTGGATTCCGCTACACTATCAAGAAGACCTGTATGCGATACAGAAGGACAAAGGGATTTCTTTTGAGCCCAGGCCCGATCAGTGGATGGTTTACAAGGAAATCAACAAGAAATAGTCTGTCTGCTTGTTTTTGCAGCTGACTGACTCGAAGCTGTCAGGGGCCGCCGCAGCGGCCCCTGAACCGGGGTCGGCATGGGTACTTATATCGCTCGAAGACTGATCCAGGGCGTCGTCGTACTGCTGGCGGTATCGATGATCTGCTTTTTCATCTTTCGTTACATGGGCGATCCTGTCGTGACCATGGCGGGGCGGTATGCTACGCATCAGGAACGGGAGGAAGTTCGAAGGATGCTGGGCCTCGACAAGCCGGTCGCCGAACAGTACGGCCTGTTTCTCTGGAATGCGGCCCACGGCAATTTCGGGAAATCCTACGTCACGAGGATACCGGCCCTGGGTTTGATTCTTGAGCGGTTTCCCGCCACATTCGAACTCGCTTTCACCGCGGTTTTGATCGCTTTCTGCGTCGGCGTCGGCCTTGGAGTGTTGGTTTCCATAAAACCCTATGCGCTTCGGAACCGGATAATCATGGCCGCGTCACTGGGCGGTATCTCCATTCCGACATTCCTTATCGGTATTTTACTCATCCTGGTTTTTGCAGTTTTCCTTGGTTGGCTTCCCCCCTTCGGAAGGGGAGAGACCGTGCAGGTAGGCTACTGGCGCACCGGACTGCTTACAACAAGCGGATTGAAACACCTGCTGCTTCCGGCCCTTACTCTGGCCCTCTATCAGCTGGCGGTGATCCTGCGATTGACAAGAGCCGGTATGCGGGAGGTGCTCGCAGAAGAATACATCAAGACAGCGTGGTCTAAAGGGCTTCATCCTTTCACGGTGATTTTCAAACATGCGTTGAGAAACGCGATGATACCGGTTGTAACCATATCCGGGCTTCAATTCGGTGAAATCATCGCCTTTTCAATCGTCACGGAAACGATTTTTCAATGGCCGGGGATGGGGAACCTTCTGCTCACGTCCATATATGAAACGGACAGGCCGGTGATCATCACATACATAATGCTTGCGGCGGTGATTATCATTACGATGAATACCATCGTGGATATTCTTTATGCCGTTATAAATCCGAAGATACGCTATGACTGAAAGGCGAATCAAACTCAGGATCTTATCCAGTTACCTTCACGACCCGCCCGCCATGGTCGGGAGCCTGCTTATATTCATATTCATCGCAGGAGCCTTGGCGGCCCCCTTGATAACACCCGAGAATCCTTACGACCTGGAAAAATTGACACTGGAATATTTTCTGGCTCCTCCTGTTTGGATGGAGGGAGGAACCATGCCCTATGTGCTGGGAACCGACGACCAGGGAAGGGATATTTTCAGCACCATCGTCTATGGATGCAGGACATCCCTCATAGTCGGCTTCGGAGTCGTTTTGATCGCCGGCAGTTTCGGGGTGCTGATCGGGCTGCTCGCCGGCTATTACGGAGGATGGCTCGAAACCCTGACAATGAGGCTCGCCGACACCTTCTTTTCGTTTTCCACCACCCTGATGGCTTTTCTGCTTCTCGGCATTTTCAGACAGGGCGGCATCCTGGTAGTCATAATAGCAATCTGCATGGCCGACTGGGTCCGCTATGCGAGAACAATGCGCGGCAGTGTATTGGAGGTGAAACAGGAAGCCTACATCATGGCCGCAAAATCCACCGGAGCCGGCGATTTCAGGCTGCTGCTCAAGCACCTTCTTCCCAATGCCATGCCTCCGATTTTCGTAGTGGTGGCGGTTGACCTGGCGGTCGTAATAATGCTTGAAGCGACGCTGAGCTTCCTCGGAGTCGGCGTTCCGATCACTGAACCTTCTCTTGGAATGATGATCGCAATCGGTAAGGATTATATCTACGCCGGCATGTGGTGGATGATAGTCTTTCCGGGAGCCGCGCTGATTCTCCTGGTCGTCGGCATCAATCTTTTCGCTGACTGGCTGCGGGAGGAATTGAATCCGAAAATCGAGCGCAGAATCTGAGAACAGCTGTTAGATTAACCAGTAACTATCAACATATCCCCACTCTACATCACGCCAACTCGACCCGTTCTCCAACGGCCGGCGCAATAACTTGAACCCCCGGCGTCTTTTCGCCGCATAATTTTGTAAACTCCTCCGCGGTTTTCGCGATGATCGGAAACGACCCGTAATGAACGGGCATAACCGCTTTCGGTTGCAGGAGCTTCACCGCTTCGGAGGCCTGGTAGGCGTCCATCGTGAAAATACCACCAATCGGCAGAATGGCTATGTCCAGGGGATAGAGCCGCGCCCAGAGGGCCATGTCTCCGAAAATGCCGGTATCTCCACCAAAATAAATTGTTGTTCCGTCAGGCGCCTTCACGATCAGCCCTATCGCCACCGAGGAATCAGAGGCATGAAACGCGGGGGTTGCCCGCACGGTGACCCAGTCGAGGTCCAGACCTCCGCCTATCAGGAAACCCATTCCGAAATTGCCTATTTTTTCCTTGTCAAAGCCGGACTCACCGATTTTCGCCATGGTTTGAACCGCGCCGCCGAGCATGGCGCCGGTCTTTTCACAGATGGCGACCGCGGAAGCGGTATGGTCGAAATGATCATGGCTGACAAGCACAAGGTCTGCACGCGTAATGTCTTCGAGAGTGACCGAAGCCCCCGGGTTTCCGTCCTCCTTCGTCCAGGGGTCAAAAAGAACCACGTGACCTTCTCCCGTGGTAAACTCAACGAAACTGTGTCCAAGCCAGCGGATGTGTCCCTGAGACATAGCAATTTCTCCTTTCCTGTCCGGGTTTCCCCGGTCCCGTGCTGCATCGTCATATAATATACTTCTTATAATACTAACTCAAATTTTCCTCTGTGCAAACCCCTGACCGCAGGAATAATTTTGTCCTTGACACAACGCTTGATTTCGAGAATAAAGAAAAAGACACAAATCGTCACCACTCCATATTAATACACTATTTATTTCTAAGTTATACTGAAATAAAAAACTTAATTTTATAGCTTTCTATTAATTAAATAATTTTTTTGAAGTTAGATGAAAAATCAGCATTGCTTTTCATTAAACGTTAACCTTTAAAAATATAGAAAGGTGGATTATGATGAACGTAAAAAAATTTAAAGCCGGCTTTTTTATTGTCTTGTGTCTTTTGGCCGTAGCGCTGATGTTGTTTCCGAATTCTGTTCAAGCTAAATTTCCTGAAAAACCCATAACATACATTATTTCTTTCAACCCAGGTGGTGAATCCGATATAACCGCCCGGCTTCAGGAAAGTCATCTGCAGAAAATTTTGGGCGTGCCGGTCAATATAACTCACAAGCCGGGTGGCGGGGGCGCCGTCGCGTGGAGCGAATTTCAAAGAACCGCGAAGCCGGACGGCTACACCGTTATCGGGGTGAACATCCCACATATCATCGGGCAGCCCCTGATGCGTAAAGACGCCGGATACACCACGGACGGATTTGATTTAATCATGTGGTTTCATTTTACGCCCAATGCCTTGATCGTAGCAAAAGACAGTCCGTTCAAGACATTGGATGACTTCATCAAATTCGCCAAGGAAAATCCGGGGGCGGCCTCTGTAGGCGGAAGCGGCACCTACAGCGCCAATCACCTGGAAACCCTGCGACTGGAGCGCGAAGCAGGAATCGATGTAACCTATATCCCCCACACCGGCACAGGCCCGGTTGTCCCTGCCCTTCTTGGAGGACACAACACCGCCGCGATGAATTATTCGATGCTGGCCGTCCAGTACAGCGACCAGGTCCGGGTGCTCGCCGTGGCTTCAGATGAACGCGTCGACACCATCCCTGATGCTCCTACCTTCAAGGAGCTGGGCTACAATATCGTGGGCGGCGCCTTCAGAGGAGTGGCGGCGCCGAAAGGAACTCCTCCGGAGATTATTGAAGTGCTGGCTGATGCCTTCGTTGAAACGAACAAAATCATCGCAGAAAAACAGAAAAAACTCGGATTCGTTATGACCTATGCCGTGGACGAAGATGCTGAAAAACTGGTGAAGCAAATGGAAGCCAATTATTCGGATATCTTTAAAGAAATAGCGAAAGAAAGAGAAAAGAAATAAAAAACAACCGCCTGAGCGGCTTTAAACTGGAAGCGGCCGCTTCTCCACACCTGGTATGAACTGCATCGGGTGGGGTTGAAAGCGGCCGGTGGATTTTTATCCAGGGGGATTGATGTATCCATACGATACACCGTCCCCGGCGAGGTTCTATTACTATGGATATCCTGATAGAAGCGGTGGTGCAGCTTGCAGACCCGATCGTCATCCTTATCGTTTTTGGAGGCGTTTCTTCCGGATTGTTTGTAGGCGCGATGCCGGGGCTTACAGCCACGATGGCCCTTGCGGTACTGCTTCCGTTTACGTTCACCATGCCGCCGCTGTTGGGACTGGTTGCACTTGGTGCCATATACATGGGCGCGATTTACGGGGGTTCATTCGCGGCTATTCTTGTGAACACACCGGGAACCCCTTCATCTATTGCGACGGCGTTTGAAGGCTATCCGCTTTCAAAGCAGGGAAGAGCACTGGAGGCGATCAGTGTGGCGACGATTTCTTCAGCCATAGGTGGAATCGCCGGTGTGCTTTTCCTTTTATTCCTTTCTCCCCCGCTGGCGAGACTCTCCCTGAAGTTCGGACCTGCCGAATATTTCTGGGTCGCGATGCTGGGCCTTACATTGATAGCCAGCCTGTCTGAAGGATCAATTTTGAAAGGCCTCCTCGGGGGTGCCTTCGGGATGATGCTCGGCACGATGGGAGTTTCACCCATCGGCGGCGAGACGCGTTTTACGTTTGGTATGCCGGTGATGCAGGGAGGCGTTGAAATGATTGTCGCCCTCATCGGCCTTTTCGTGCTTCCCGAGCTTTACAACATGGCTGCAAAAGGACGAGCTTCTCTCGGGGAAGTGTCCTTGTCGTCAAAGGAAAGAGCTTCTTTCTGGAAAGTTGTCAAGACGGTTTTCTCCATGCCGGGCAACCTTATCCGGTCCTGCACAATCGGTGAAATCGTCGCCATCATTCCGGGGGCCGGAGGAAACATAGCAAACCTTGTCGCATACAACGAAGCAAAACGCGCATCCAAACACCCGGAACGTTTCGGTACCGGCGTCATAGAGGGGCTTGTCGCCACCGAGTCAAGCAACAATGTGACGGTGGCCGGCAGCATGGTACCGCTTTTGACTCTCGGCATCCCGGGGGCTCCCCCTGATGCCGTGATACTCGGGGTGATGCTGCTGCATGGTCTCAGGCCCGGCATCGAGCTTTTCACGACAAGCGGTGTTCTCACATACGGGTTTATTATTTCCATGGGGCTTGCAGCGATCGCAATGGTACCGGTGGGGTTGCTGGGTGGCAGGCTGATCTATCGCATCATTTTCAAAACACCTTATTATTTTCTCGTGCCCACGATAGGTCTTGCCACGATACTTGGCACCTACGCGCTCAGAAACAGTGGGTCCGACGTCATAGTCATGCTCACTCTCGGCACCGCAGGCTATTTGTTGAAACAACTGGACGTCAATCCGGCGCCGATAGTGCTGGGTCTTATCCTTGGCAGCATAGCGGAAATCGGCTTTGTTCAGGCACTGCTGACCGGCATGGCTTATCAATTCCCTGCAGTGCGGTTATTTCAAAACAACCTCTCATGGATATTGATCGGCATGGTCGTGGTATCGGCTGCATGGCCCTATTTTGCAGCCTTTCGCAGGCGTCGTTCACGGCGGAAAGAGATGGGAGAGGAGCAGAACCAATGATTAGAAATGCAAACACCGATCTTATAGCCGGCCTTGTGGGGCTGGTTATAACCGCCGCATTCTGGTTTACTCTGGACCCTGAAATGACTCGGTTGAGCAGTATGTTTCCGAAGGCCATGATCA
>DSCZ01000121.1 GCA_011048855.1 Desulfobacteraceae bacterium
ACATTGAAAGAAAAAATCGAGATGAGTCCATTGCAAAATCAGGGCATCCGCTTGGCACGCACTTATGTGCACCACTCACCGAAATAATTGGAGCCTATCATACATCCGGGACAACCGGAATGCACTTATTATTACGGGGGTCACGGCAAGGGGATGTGTGAGTTCCACTCTTGTGGGCGCCGCAGACAGAGATTATGAAGTCGTTGCACTTAAAGACTGCATTGCAGGAGGAAGCGAGGAAATCTGTACATTCCTGTTTGAAAAGGTATGGCCCTTCTGGAAAATTAATGTCACCACGCTCGATGCATATTTTGGGAACTAGCTGGCAGACCCTATTCCATTTGGCAAGGCGATTCTTGTCGGCGTCCTCATCATGGGCATCTCCCGGAAAGATTTGTTTTCAAAATTGAAAAATTCTTTCAATAATTGCAGATAAGGATCTAGAAAACCTTATGATTCCCGATGGTTATCTGTGGCACACTTTTAGCTTTTAAACAAATAGAAAGTTTGGTGCTTTTCAAATCAGCATAATATACAAATTCGATAAAGGAGGCTATCAATGAATTTTGAGGGGAAAACAGCCGTGGTCACAGGAGGAGGAAGCGGTATCGGGAGGGCCACGGTTTTGAAATTTGCATGCTTGGGTGCAGATGTGGCGGTGGTGGACATCAACGAAGAAAATGCCGCTAAAGTGGCCAGGGAGGTGGAAGAGCTGGGAAGAAAAGCGGTTGTAGTTAAAACCGACATTGCCGACTACTCTCAAGTAAGGGACATGGCTGCAAAAATCAAAGATGTTTTTGGGAGAATCGACATTCTGGTGAACAACGCAGCCTGGGACAAAATACAACCTTTCATGGAGACAACTCCCGAGCTGTGGTATAAGCTCATTGACATAAATTTGAAAGGCCCCATCCACGTGACAAGGGCGGTACTTGAGCACATGATAGCCCAGGGCCAGGGGGGCGCAATCGTCAATGTCACTTCAGATGCGGCGAAGGTAGGCAGCACGGGCGAGGGTGTTTATTCTGCGGCAAAAGGAGGGCTTTACTCCTTTACCAAATCACTTGCGCGTGAAATGGCCCGATATGGGATACGCATCAATTGCACATGCCCCGGGCCTACAGACACGCCTCTTTTGGATGATGTGAAAAATACCATGCCCAAAGTCGTACAGGCCATCGAGAAAGCTGTACCGCTGAAGCGCATCGGAAAACCTGAAGAACAAGCCAATGCCATTGTATGGCTTGCCTCAGAGGAAGCCTCTTATATTACGGGTCAGGCCGTGAGTGTAAACGGTGGACTCAACATGTGCTAAATGCTCAAGAGGTGTATTACATGACTGAACAACATATCCTGCTCGACGTACATGAAACAATTGCCACAGCGGTGCTCAACCGCCCGGCCAAAGGAAATCCCTTTGATTGGAGCACGATAAAGGAGATGGAAGAAGTGCTCTATCGTGTGGAACACGACGAAAGCATCCGAGGCATGATTCTCACCGCCAAGGGAGATAAATATTTCTGCGTCGGTGCGGACATTAAAATGATGGAATCAATAGGCGCCAAAGAATATGGCGAATTTCTGTTGGCCGGGCTCAGAATGAACGAAAAAATTCAGAGATGCCGTAAGCCGACCATAGCTGCGGTGAACGGGGTGGCCTTGGGAGCCGGCTGCGAGATTGCCATGTCCTGCGATCTACGGATCGCGTCTGAAACCGCTACGTTCGGGGTTCCCGAACTCAAGCTGGGGCTGGTCCCCGGATGGGGGGGGGTTTACAGGATCGCTCGCCTCCTCGGGCAGGCCAAAGCCATGGAGATTGTGCTGACAGCAGCCCATTTGCCTGCAGAAGAGGCGAAACGGGTAGGCCTTGCAAGCGCCGTTACAGCACCTGAAAGCCTTACCGAAGAGACCCGGGCTTACATGAAAAAAATTCTGCGCAATGCGCCCCTGGGCATCGCCTTTGCGAAGGGCATTATCCGTTCCGCACCCGAAATGCCCTTTTACGCGGGAGAAAACCTTGAAGCCATGACAAGCATCATCACCTTCCTTACGAAGGACGGGAAGGAAGGCATGGAAGCGTTTTTTAATAAGCGCGAACCTACCTGGTCCGGAACATGATCGATTGCAGAACTTTCCAAAACGCGCGGTGGCCGTCGCTGTTCGTTGGAAACCCGGCCAGCTGTGATACATGACTATAGGATGTTCCGCTTGGTAGTTTCCAGGTTTCCAGAAGATATCCTTGTGCAGCTCATTGCTGCGCGCCAACCTCAAATCGAGGGCACGATGCCAGCCGTCGAGAAATGGAGGGAAACGGCATGAAGACTCCACGAAGCTTTTGTTTTTTGGTGGTTATGGTCGCATTGCTTGTAATGAACACAGGAACCGGCATTGCGGAAACGGGAGTAACCAAGGATAAAATTCTCATAGGCGGCTCTCTCGATCTTGCCGGTCCTGCTGCGTTTATGGGTCAGAACATCCGCCGAGGGATAGTTTGTATTTAGCCATCATGACTATGGGGTTTACCTATATCATAGATGAAACCATTAGGTTCTTTCGCGAGTGGACCGGCGGGGTGGAAGGTTTTCTTGTATCGCGATCGTTTGAAGTGGCCGGTTTCAAGCTCAGTTCCGGAGAGGCCGAATTCTTTTATTTCGTCTATAGCATTGTGCTGGTGGTGGTTATGTTTTCGCGATTTCTCCTACACAGCAAACTGGGCCGGGCATTCACCAGCATCAGAGACAGCGACACTGCCGCCGAAGTGAGTGGGGTCAACCTGTTGCTCTACAAAGTGCTCGCATTTGCGATCAGTTCTTTTATCGCTTCTCTGGCAGGCGGTCTCATGGCTATCACCATCGGAACCATAAGCCCAGAGGACTTTAATATCATGCTTTCCATTAACTACCTTGTTATGCTGGTAGTTGGGGGGATGGGATCCGTGTATGGTGCGGTAATCGGTGCAGGCTTCATTGTATTTCTTCCAGAAGGGATCACCGCTCTCAGAGATGCATTTCTGCCTCCGGGCACAGATGTGGCCGTAGTGCAGTATCTCGTTTATGGACTTATCATTCTTGTGTTCATCGTGTTCGAACCGTATGGAATCTATGGACGCTGGCTTGTCATAAAGGCCTACTTCAAGCGCTTCCCTTTCAATGACAGAAGAGTGGGACGGGTGGCCTGGATCCGACGCTGGAGATAAAAATGAACATTCTAGAAGTTGAAGACCTTTACATCTCATTCCGCGGATTGGTTGCTTTGGATCATATTTCCTTTTCGGTGAAGCAACGTGAGATATTCGGTTTGATTGGAACGAATGGATCCGGGAAAAGTACCTTTTTCAATTGCGTAAACCGATTGTACAATCCGCAGAAGGGCCGCATTATCTACAAGGGCGACATCGACCTTCTCGGAAAATCGAGCCATAAAATCGTCGAACTCGGCATCGCACGCACCTTTCAAAACCTGGAGCTCTTCCATCATACGAAGGTGCTCGACAACATTATGGTCGGACTTCACCCTAGATTGAAAACAAAAAGGCTTTTTTCCGCAGGTCTCTCCCCATCGCGATTTCTCTCCGCCTGGGACTGGGACAAGGATGAGGCATTCAAGATACTCGATTTTTTAGGCATCACCCGTTTTCACAATCGATTGGTTTCCGGCCTTCCTTACGGGCTGCAAAAACTTGTCGAGTTAGGCAGAGCCCTGGCCGCTCATCCTTCCCTGCTGCTTCTCGACGAACCCTCGGCGGGCATGAACGAACAGGAGACCCGGGAAGTGGCCAAGTTGATCAAGAACATTCGGGAGGAATTCGGGACCACAATCCTGCTGGTAGAGCATGACATGAATCTCGTGCAGTCGGTATGCAACTCCCTTTGTGTACTCGACACAGGCAGGGTAATCACTATCGGAGCGCCGGATGAAGTTGTGAAAGATCCGGAAGTGCTTCGGATTTTCCTCGGAGAGGAAGAAGATGCTTACACTGGAAGGTGTTGAAACCTATTACGGTCGCATCAAGGTCTTGCAGGGCATTTCCCTCCACGTCGCCGAAGGTGATATCGTCGCCGTCCTTGGGTCGAATGGAGCGGGGAAAAGCACGATACTCAAAGCCATTTCCGGTTTTATCATATGCGACTATGGATTCATACAATACTGCAATCGGCGAATTGAAAATATGGACCCGCACAAGATCGTGCGCATGGGCATCAGCCAGGTCCCTGAAGGAAGGCATACCTTTGATGACCTTACTGTGGAGGAAAATTTAAAGACGGGTACAACCCCTCTCAGGAAAAAAACCAGAGCGAAAGAGCGTATTGAAGAAATTTACTGTTTGTTCCCTACATTACGTACACGCAGCAAATGGAAAGCCAAGTATCTTTCGGGCGGAGAACGACAGATGGTGGCACTAGGCAGAGCTTTGATGGCTGAACCGAGGCTGCTTCTGCTGGATGAACCATCGCTCGGCCTTTCCCCTTTTATGGTGAAAGAAATTTTTAAGCGGATAAGGAGCACCAACGAGAAAGGAATTACTATTGTTATGGTGGAACAGAATGTGGCTCTGGCCCTTGCCCATGCCCGCATGGGCTATGTAATCCAAAACGGCAGAGTGGAAAGATACGGCACATCTGAGCAGTTGCTGGCGGATGAGGAAATCAGAAGTGCATATCTCGGTGAAGGAAAATACGTTGACAGAAAAGAATTGTGGGAAGGAAGAATAAAGGTCAAGAGATGATAAAACACGTTGAACCTCTATCCGCATCTACACTTCATAGGCCTTCCCAATCAGACCTGAGAAAGCCGGATAATTCCAGTGGTGTGAATGAATGGCAGAGATGGCGGAATGTCAATCAAATGTGGTTGTCCCAAGTGGAAAAATACCAGGATAAAGCCGCGGTTGTCGCAAAAACGGACGGTAGATGGCAGGATCTCAGCTGGAATGAGGTTCACGGAGAAGCACGAAGAATCGCAGCAGGCTTAATGGCCCTGGGGGTTAATAATGGAGATGCAGTAGGCATTTTTTCAAAAACTCGAATGGAATGGATACATTCATGCCTGGGTATTATATTGGCAGGTGGGACACTTAGCTGTATTTACCACACGGACAGCCCTGGTCAATGCGCTCACATCCTCACCAATTCAGACACGACAGTGTGTTTCGCCGAAGAACAGGAACAACTGGACAAACTCCTGGAAATTCGTGAAGAGTGTCCGTCTCTGAGCTACATAATCGTTTTCGAAAAATATGAACCCGCGGATATTGATCGGGTCATGACATACAGGGAATTCATTGCACTCGGCGAAAGCCAAATGGAAAAAATGTCACTGGAAGAAGAAATTCAACGGAGGAGCGAAGGGCCGGGCATCGACGACCCACTCGCCTACATTTATACCTCCGGTACAACGGGATTTCCAAAAGGCGCGGTCATAACCCATGGAAACACTTTGTTCTGCACGTGGGCTTTCACCAAAGTGTTCCCCATAGGCGAAGACGACCTTGCTTTTTGTTTTCTGCCGCTTGCTCATGCCGGTGCGCTTACTCTTACCCTGTTCAGCAGTTTTTCAGCCGGTTGCCCCATCGCGGTGGCTGAAGACATGATGAACACTGCAATGGAAGACATGTATGAAACCGAGCCCACATGGATGTTCTGTACCCCCCGGCTCTATGAAAAGGTTTACAACCGGATAATGGGTATTACGGAGGAGGCACCTTGGCTTAGAAAACAGTTAATTCTTAAATCTCTTGATGTGGGTTTCCAGGTGGCGCGTCTGAGAGGCGCAAAAAAATCCATTCCCAAATGGCTCGCATGTGCCAATCGTTTATGCGATTTACTTGTTTTCAGGCGTGTGAGGGAGATGTTCGGCGGCAGAATGAGAGTGCCTTTCACGGGCGGAGCTCCAATAGCAAGAAAGATAGTCGAATTTTTTGATGCAGTCGGGATGCCTCTGATTGAGGTTTACGGCCAGACTGAAACAAGCAGTATTGTTATGACCAATCGCCTTGACGACTATCGTGTGGGTTCAGTGGGAAAACCCATTCCGGGAATCAGCGTGCGCCTGGCAAAGGCTGATGGCGAAATACAGGTCCTGGCCCCCGAACTTGTCTGTAAAGGTTACAACAAGGACCCTGGCGCCAGCCAGGAGCTTTTTACCGACGATGGATGGCTCAAAACCGGAGATGTGGGAGAAATTGATGAAGACGGTTATTACTATGTAGTGGATCGAAAGAAGTATATAATGATTACTGCAGCAGGAAAAAACGTCGCTCCCCAAAACATTGAAAACATTATCAAAACTCACAGATTCATCAGCCAGGCAATCGTTTACGGCGAGGGTCAGCCCTACCTGATTGCACTCCTCACTCTGGATGAAACCGAGATGATAAGATACGCAAGAGATAACAGAATTATTTACACGGATTTTCGAGATCTGACTAAAAATGAGCGCATCATTGACACAATATGGAAGATCGTACAGGAAAAAAATAAAGAGCTGGCCCGCGTGGAACAGATAAAAAAGTTTTTCATTCTGGAGGAAGAACTCTTTCAGGATGATGAGGAAGTCACCCCCACTATGAAAGTTAAAAAAGCTACAATAGAAAAACGTTATGGACACATTATAGGTCAGCTTTACAGGCTGCCTCGCTCCGAATTCACCATACGGTAAAACGCTTGCCGGAATGATACCGAGACCCCATACTCGAAGAAACAAGACCGGATAAAGTAAGTTTAATGTGCTCTCCAGAGGGATTTCAGTTAGTGGTTACAGATGGTTGATAGAAATTATCCACGTTATTTTCTTCCGCAGGGAAAGAAAGGAGAATCCCAATGTTGAGGGCCTTTGACGGCAAGGAGCCCAGGATCGCTGAATCCGCTTTCGTCAGTGAAGCTGCTTACATCGTGGGGGATGTGGAAATAGGCGAGTATTCAAATGTTTGGCCCGGTGCTGTTATCAGAGCGGATTTTGGCTCTATCAGAATAGGAAGCCGCGTTTCCATAGAAGACAACTGCGTGATTCATTCCGGCTCCCCGTATACTTTTACCGGGGATGTGACGATCGGGGATCGGGTCGTTATCGGGCACGGGGCTATGGTCAATTGCAGAAGTATTGGCAACAGTGTACTGGTTGCAATGAATGCAACCTTGCTTCATGATGCGGAAATCGGGGATTTTTGCATAATAGGGGCCGGTTGCTTGATCAATCAAGGTGCTATAATACCTGAAAAATCAGTCGTATACGGTGTCCCCGGCCGGATCGTCGGCCCTCCGACCGAAAAGCAGTTATGGTGGATAGAAGAATCCTACAAGGGATATGAAAAACTAGCCCGAAAGTATAAAGCGCAGGGTCTTTGAGTTTTTTTCAATCATTTTTGCTTCGGTTGAATTTCGGCTGAAGCGGCCGTTATCTGCTGAACGAGGCGATCCGCTTCCTGCTCGAGATCCCCTGCGGTTTCTTCAATCGTTGTGTGCCAGGCGGAGCGAAACTGCTTTGACAGGGCCTTCACCAGATCTTCCGCGCGGCGGTTTAAAAATTTTTGATACCGGCGGAAAAACCTGAAACCGAGAAAAATGTTTATTAGTGCGTAGCTTGCAAGCGCCGCAAGCCCCTCTGCGCTGAAAACGGTATTGATGAACGCAAGGATAAGCTCAAAAATTGACGTCATCCCGGGTTCGGATATAAGACGAAGCCAGCCCGCTTCGCCTCCGAGAACAATGAGCAGCAGTATTGTTATAAGCCCGTAGCATGTACGCTGTCGTAACCGGAACAGGCCGTAGCCGGGGCGTTGAACGGATTCAAGCGTTATTTCGGCGACTTCTGCGGCCCGTATCCTTAGTCGTTCTATGCGTTCCTCTTCAACCAGGATTTCGGTGACCCGCTCCCTGAGTCTCTCAGGGATGTTTTCCTTCATCATTTCCCGCAGAAGCCTGTTCCGTGACCACTCGAGACACGTGCGGAAAGCGGTTAACATTTCTTCGGGATCGGGAAGCGGCGGTTTTTGTTCCGCCCTTCCCAGGGTTCTTTTAAGGTATCCGGCCGCAAGCCATACAAGATAGCCAGGGCCGGTGAGGGCCTTATCACCCCGGTTGCCGGTCGTTAAACGGCGGTGCAGTTCGGAGTCCAGAGTCGGCGGCACCAGGACGCCCGGAGGAGCACAAACCGGTGGTGAGCCGGATTTGAGCTCCCGTACGATTTTTCGGACTGCACGGACACATGCGTCGACGACCAGGACTTCTCCCTTTAATGATTCCTTCAGGGCGGAGGTTTCCATCTCTATGTTCGAAGTCTTTATCGCTGCAACTGTTTTCGCGTCGCGGTGCTTGAACAGCAAGTTTCGAAACGCTGTGAACTGGTTCCATGGAGAAAATTCTCCTTTCATGGCTTCCAGGGCGGAAATAACGTATAAGGCTGCCCCGGAAATACCCTGATCCGAGAGATTCTCTGTCAATCCGGCGGCCACTTTCGATAAACGCCCGTAACCTTCAGCGGCCTCCACGTCCTGGAAAAGAACGTCCACCTTATTCAAAACAAAAAGAAAATTGTCACGAGAGCGGGAGGCTTCGTCGATGAACCGATAAAACCGGGCGTCCGCATATTTTTCGGGGGTGGTAATCCACACTACGATGTCCAGCTCCGGCAGCAAAGTTTTCACAACAGCCCGGTGATGTTCTTCGATACTGTCGAAATCGGGCAGATCACACAGCAGGATGTGCCGGATGGAATCACGACTGTGAATGATTTCATCGAAAGGAATTTCAGCGGTGGAGAAATCAATCGGCGGCGACAGTTCATGGCGGTAAATTATCACCCGGTCCGTGTGAGGTCTTCGATGGCTGGTGGATGAGATTTTCTCGGCTGCAAGCGCATTTATTATCGTTGATTTACCCGCACCGGTTCCACCCAGCAGCCCGACCGTCAGAAATGTATGTTCCATACGGTCAAGTTCGGCAATGAGTTCGGCGGCACGTGTCCGGAGCGCCGATTGCTTTTCGGCGCCCATCGCATACAGCGTCCCCTGATCCAGAAAGTTCAGGATCATATCAAGTTTTTTACGAACGGGGATATTAGAACCGGTCAATGGGGTCCCCTCGATTCCTTGCTGCATGCAGAGCTTCCACCTCCCGGCGCTGGAAGGGTTTCGGCCATTATTTTCAGCCGATCTATGGCGCCGGTCTTCGGCATCAGCGAAACAAAATGCTGCTCATACCTCGCTTTTTGTTCATCAAGCACCGAGAGAAGGCTTTCCCTCAAACGGCGCGTAAGTTCCCGGGCTATTCTCTGGATTTCCCTCAACGCAAAAAGTTCCACCGCCCCCTTGGTGGCAAACGGAGCCAGCGCAGAACCCACAGCTGCATCGATCACCGTGAAGCCGCCTCCCAGTGCGGTTTCCAAAGACACCACCAGGACCCCCCACATGACAGCCGTGGTGTATATTCCCCACTTCCTGCTTCTGGGAAGTTTTCGTTCCAGCTCTTCAAACGTCGAGGCTAGCCATTCCTCGAGTTCTTTTTGCGCATCAGCAACCATTTCATAGACTTCGGATTCGTCAAGGGTCGGTGTCTTTCGTAGTTGGGAATAAACGGGCGCTGAAGGATCCACCGGTGGGAGGGATTCCAGCACACTGCGGTTGAAGCCTTCGAGCGCGGCGAATAAAGGCGACAGGTCCAGTTGTCCCCGCATTGTCGCCAGTTTCTCTTTGCGGTCCCTGGAGGAATGTGTAGAACTCAATCCAAGCAAGCGCAACGGGAAAACCAGAACAGACTGGATCAAACGCCTGGGGCCGGCCAGAACATCGTAACGGGAGAAAACTTTTCTCACCTCAACACGAAGATGTCTCGTACGCTCATCGGTGAGCCTGGCTTCTTCGGTACGCAGGAAGGCTTCGCAACTGCGGGAGTGGAGTGCAGTCAATTTTTCGAGCCAGAGTTTGGATTCTTTAATTTCTTCTTCAATAATTTCGACTGCCTCACCGGCGCTTTCAGCAATCAGCCCCCCGAGCTGTTTTATTGACCGCTGCCTGAGGGATGCTACATTTCCGGGTGCGCATTCTTGGAAAAAGGCGTTTGCAAGTGAGTCCAGGTGCGTTTGAAGTTCTCTTCCCGGCAAAACCCCGTATGGAATTATAAGGATACGAACGGGGGGAAGCCGGATTCCTTGAATCTCGAGTGTCTCCCGGATCTCCTCCCGCGAAATTTCCGGAGCCCCTTTGTTGAGAACGAAAAGGCAGGGGGTGCCCCTGTGGACCACCTCGCGCAGGAAACCCGCCGGTACCTCATCCGCATATTTTTCCTGGCTTGCGACGAAAATAACAAAGTCGGCCGGTAGCGAGATGTTTTCCGCCGTATTTTTTCCGGCGTGATCAAGACTGTCCAGATCGGGAGTATCCACCAGGACCATATGTTGCATGTCTCCTCGCCGGTGGGTCAACAGCACTAGGCGGTCAGGCGTGCCCGATGTGGGCGGAGGTGCGGTTTCGTCTCCGTCGGGTCTTTGCACCGGGGGAAGGATACCGGCAGTTTCGGAAATTTCGGGGAACGACACGTGGGCATAAGCAATCGGTCCGTTGGTTTTAGGGCGCTCGATCCCCGAGGCGCTCAGGTTGCTACCGATCAGGGCGTTGAAAATAGAAGATTTCCCGGTGCCGGTTCCTCCTGCTATAACACACCAGAGAACCGAGGTTTTCCTTTTGAACTCCTGCGCCTGGAGGGCCTTTGAAATCGTTTCGATCAGCTTGTTCAGCCTGGTATGACGGTTGGTGAGGCCGGGGCATTGAAGCCCCTGGCGCGATAATCCGTCGAAGGGGGAAACCGGTTCGGGGTGAACAGGGGAATTCATGGTTTTTTGGTTCATATCAGGGCCTGAGGAAGCTGTTCAGCGATGCGTGGACACCGGCTGTGATTATGAAGCTGCTCTTGAACGCAGTTTAATCGAGAAATACACCACCGGTCAAGGCGGCATTCCCCAACCCTGATACGCTAATCGTTTCCCCCTCGAAAGGGGAAACAGGTATGAATAAAATTCACGCACTCAGCGCAGGATCAATTTTTTCCTGCAGCTATCCCCCGATATTTGAACCGAAATACCTGTTCAACAGTGCAGGGGAACATTATACGGCGACCGCGGCCTCGTCTTTTAGCTGCGACCTGTCGATCAGTTCGGTTGTATTGGCCGCCTTGTCGTACCAGCCTTCGTACAGGATCAGGTCGGGTGCGGCGTCCAGCGTGTTGTAATTTTTGACATTCACACTTCTGACACCGGCTTCCACCGGTGAATAGACCCGTACGTCGAACGCATTTTTGTTGTCCGGGCGTGGACGGACCACTGCCATCAGCTTCCACACAAAATCCGGGTCTTTTTTCATTTCCACGACAAGATGGCGACCAACCACTTCAGGTATCGCCTTCGGTTTCGGAAGGGCTTTTTGTTGAACGCCGGCGTCCGATTCAGCTTTTTTTGTCCAGAATTTCCAGTTCATAGCTGCTCCTATCTTTTGGTTCGGGGATTTCATTGTTGTGAAAACATACCGCAAAATTTGAGCCAAACATGTAAAAGTTTGCTTTTTCAAAAATGAATATTGTTCTATAATTCCGCGTATGAATCGGAGGTTCATGAACGCCCGAAGATATGTCGAGATAAGAGGCAGATTTTAATATGCATCATGTGAAATCCGAGAAGCGTCTCGGCGGTTCTGTTTTAAGGTTTATCGGAAGCTTTTGTTCCGGTTTTCAGGCCTTTCCCGGTCCTTTCTCTAAATCGGTAAATTTAATATTCCAGGTATTTGCTTGATGGTTCATCACGGAGATCGATTTCAGATTGGTTATGATCCCTGCATGCTTTGTCCGCGGCGCTGCGGTTCTTTTCGAAGCGGCTTTTCAGCCGGAGGCAGGGCGCCATACTGCGGGGAGTCTTCTACTCTCAGGCTGGCTTATGTTGGGCCTCATTTTGGAGAGGAACCCCCAATCACAGGAACCAGGGGCTCCGGCACGGTTTTTTTTTCCGGCTGTTCTTTGAAATGCAGCTATTGCCAGAACCATCAGATCACTCATCAAGCGATGGGGAAGGCTGCCACACTTGAGGAGCTCTTCGATCTGGTTACCGCCATGATCAATGATTCAGGGGTTCATAACATCAATATGGTGACTCCTGATCATTTTTTCCCCCATGTGTTCCATCTGGTGGAGAGGCTTAAAAAAGAAGGGTACGATCTTCCGATTGTCTATAATTTATCGGGGTACCAGTCGGTGGAAATGGTACGTGAGGCGGAGTCTCGTGCGGATATTTACCTTCCGGACTATAAGTACTCCGATGGAAAACTGGCGGCGGCTCTTTCGGGTTGCGGCAATTACCCTCGAATCGCGCTCGAAGCGATTGACGAAATGGTTCGGCAGAAAGGATTCCTTAATCGGTGGGGCGGGGCTTCATCGCCGGCGAGCCGGGGGGTTCTTGTCCGTCATTTGATTCTACCCGGGCACATCGAGAATTCTCTGGCTGCGGTCACTTCGTTGTTCGTGGAATTCGGCCGGGAGCTGCCCGTGAGCCTGATGTCCCAGTATCGCCCGGTTGTTCCCCAGAAGTACGAAGAATTAAACCGGGTGATCACTATGGAAGAATTCAACGTGGTTTATCAATATGTCCAGGAACTCGGTTTCGAGAATCTGTTCGTTCAATTCCCGGAGGGGAATGGGTGTGGCGGCGCTTTAAATGGACTTTTCGTTCCTGATTTCGCGAGGGAAAAAGTGTTTGAACGATGAACCTGACAGGCCTTTATTCGTGTTGTGGTAAGGTCGTTGTCAGCGGAGCGAAGGCGGAGCGGTTGTCGTTGTCGTAATCGGGAGATTTCATTGTGGACCATCGGTATCGGCGTCGGTATCGTCTGTTTTTCATGTAGTGCTTCCGTATCCGGCTGCGCCGGGGGCTTCGCTGCGGGACCTGGAAGAGATACTCCTCCTGGTTTTTGCGAAGGATTCTATATGAAGATGCTCTACTTGCTTTATGTCTCGATGGGTTTGTGGTACAAGAGCGACGGTATCTTGGAACGGGATTTCCGGGAAGGTGATGCCGGAAGGCTTCGTATTCAATAATTTTTTCCAGTGATTTCGCTTGTTGTTCACGAAAGGAGCGTGTTCCTATGGGTGCTTTGACTCCGTTTTACGAAGTTAATGAAGCCCTGGTAGCCATGGGTGCCGAAAAGCTGAACCTGTGCATGCAGCGCGGGATGTGCGCCGGTTCGTGCCCGTGGAGAATCGTCGGGGGTGAATTCAATATCAGGCTTTTGATACGCATGGCCCAGCTCGGAGTGGAGGGATACGAATCAGACGATGTTCTCTAGGGGTGTACGACCTGCAACAAATGCGTGCTTCGATGCCCCAGGGGAGTTACGATTATCGATATTGTAAGAGCCATGCGGGGGATGATTGCCCAGACCGGGGCAGCTCCCGCCATGCTTCGAACCATCGCCGGCAGTGTGCACAGCAACGGCAACCCGTGGTCCGAACCCCGGGAGAAACGCACGGCCTGGATGGAAGGCCTTGATGTTCCCCGGTTCGACGGCAGCCAGAAATACCTTCTTTTTGTCTGCTGCACTTCCGCTTATGACCCGAGGGGCAGGCAGGCAGCCAGGGCGCTCGTAAAAGTTCTCGATGCGGCCCGGGTGAGTTACGGTGTCCTGGACGGCTCGGAAAACTGCTGCAGTGAATCGATGAGGAAAATCGGGGAAGAGGAGCTTTTCGTCTCGATGGCTTCGGTGAACGTCGAACTTATGAATGACCTGGGCGTTAGCAGGATAATCACGACATCCCCTCATTGCATGTACACTTTTCTCAACGAGTACCCGGAATTTGGAGGCCGCTGGGACGTGTTCCATTATACCCAGGTTTTGGCCGAGGCCCTCGACTCCGGAGACCTCGAGATCTCTCATCCGCTCGAAGCGGTGGTCACCTATCACGACCCTTGTTATCTGGGTCGTCACTCAGGTGTTTACGAGGCGCCCAGATCCCTTCTGGAGGCCGTTGCCGGCGGGGGGCTTGCAGAGATGGAACGAAACCGCGAGGACAGCCTGTGTTGCGGCGGCGGCGGCGGGAGGCTCTGGATGGAAACAAGGCCCGAATGGCGCTTCTCGGATCTCCGCATCCGAGAGGCGTGCGGAACAGGGGCTTCGATTTTGGCGACGGCCTGCCCTTACTGTATTTCGATGCTGGAGGACAGCCGCAAAACCACCGGAAACGAGCAGGTGATCCAGGTTAAAGACCTGTCGGAATTGGTAGCGGAAGCTTTATAATAATCAACGAGGCCGATCAGGCCGTTTTGTTTTGGGTAAGATGAAAATAGCTTATCTTGATTGTTTTTCAGGGGTCAGCGGGGATATGTTTCTCGGTGCGTTGCTGGATGCCGGGTTGCCTTTCGAAGATCTCCGGAAAGTGCTCGCGACATTGCCGCTGGACGGGTACCGGATCGACTCGGAAACCGTGTTGAGAAGCGGGATCGGCGGCCTCAGCTTCAAGGTCCATTTGGAGGGCAGGGAACATCACCAC
>DSCZ01000206.1 GCA_011048855.1 Desulfobacteraceae bacterium
GTTCGGCACAACCCCGGGATCATACGCCTACCATCAGTGGCAGCCCCCTATGCTGATAATTCAGTGGCAGGATCGCCGGCAGGTGGTTGTCTATCCAAAGGAGGGGGCTACAGGTGAGCTGAAGCGCTGATATAAGGGGGCCGCCCCTGAGAGGGGGCGACCCCTGCCCCGCTCAATCTCACTCGAGATCGTCAAGGAGGATCCCCGGAATGAGTGATTTGACCATGTATTTGACAAACGGGGTGGTCATGGGAATCATTTATGCCCTTTCCGCCCTGGGAGTCTCTCTGGTCGTAGGCATCATGAATGTGATCAACTTCGCCCATGGGGAGATCTACGTCCTGGGGGGATACTTCAGCGCCCTTTTTTCCGTGGCCCTCGGCGTACCTCCCCTCGTGGCCATCCCCCTGGCCGTTGCAGGCGTTTTTCTCTTCGCCCTGGTTGTGGAATGGGCCTTTATCCGCCACACCTACGGCAATGAGATGAAATCGCTGATCATCACCTTTATTTTGTCCATAGTCCTCCAGAACGCATATCTCCTGGTCTTCGGCCCATTCCCGATGAAACCGCCCAACTGGGTGCACGGGGCGAGCCATGTGTTCGGGATGTTCTTCTACAGCAATCAGCGCCTGGTGAGCATGCTGGCTGCTGTGGCCATAATCGCCGGGTTCTTCGTGCTTCTTCACAAAACATGGTTCGGTCGCGTGATGCGGGCCGTTAGTATGGACCGGGAAGTGGCCGCCATGATGGGAATCAACCCGATCCGTGTCAACCAGGTGAGTTTCGGGGTTGGGTGCGCCCTGGCCGCCATGGCCGGCGTTATACTCACCCCCATCTTTCCGGTGACCCCCACGGTCAGCGTCGGGGTGAGCCTGACCGCATTTGTAGTGGTGGTCCTGGGCGGTATGGGCTCGTTCGTGGGATGCGTGGCCGGGGGCCTTATTCTGGGTATCGTGGAAAACCTGGGGGCGGCCTATATAGCAAGCGATTACAAGCACGTCTTCGGGTTCATCATCCTTATAGCGGTCCTCCTGTTGAGACCGGTGGGGCTTTTCGGTCAAAAACGCTTGTGAAATTATGAGAGAGCGCTCATGTACGTTCTAGAGGGAAACCGGCAGTGGCTCGGGTGGGATCATAAGAGATGGCTGTGGGCAGTAGCCGGGGTTGTGGCCTATGGTTTGCTGCCCTTGATACTGGACCAGTACTGGCTGCATGTGTCCATCATGATACTTTTCTATGTCATGATGGCCTCCAGCTGGAACCTCCTGGCCGGGTACACCGGACAGATTTCACTGGCCCATGCAGCATTCGCGGGAGTTGGTGCCTACACTTCGGGAATATTGGCTGTCAAATACGGGGTCCCCCCTCTTATCGGGCTACCCCTGGGTGTAATCATGGCGGCGTTGCTGGGCCTGGGCCTGGGGCTTCTTTGCATACGCATGGGAGGCATTTACCTGACCTTGACCACCCTGGCCTTCTCGGAAATCATCCGACTTGTCATAAACAACGAATACGAGATCACGAGGGGCACCATGGGTCTCAAGGTCCCTGTGCTCTTCGGGACCTACAGCAAGGTCACCAGTTTCTACGTGATGATGGCGGCGGCGCTGCTGGTCGTTTTCGTGATCCGAAAAATCCTTTACTCGGATCTGGGGATGTCTTTTCGGGCCGTTCAAAACGACGAAACAGCCGCTGCCTCGGTGGGTCTGCCTGTTTTCAAGGTCCGAATCGCGGCCTTCGTGATCACAGCGGCCATGGCGGGTATGGCAGGATCGCTTTACGGCCATTATCTGCTGTTGATCACGCCGCACATACCCTCGCTGGACATGATGTTTCTGGTCCTGGCCATGGCGGTTATCGGCGGCCTGGGAACATTTGTGGGACCCATCCTGGGGGCGGTTTTTCTGGAAACACTTGCCGAGCAGATCCGGGTGTGGGGCGAATTTCACGTTTTGATTTACGGGTTGATAGCCCTGGCTGTGGTGCGATTTGCACCCTTGGGGGTAGTGGGTAGTCTTAATGAGCGTTTCAGCACCGGGGCCGTGGGAGCCCCTCGGGTGGCAAAGGAGTCCACCTCATGAGCCATTTGAAGGTCAATGGGCTAAGCAAACGTTTCGGAGGGGTCCAGGCCCTCAGCGACGTCAATTTTACCGTTGAAGAGGGTGAAATACTCGGCTTGATCGGGCCGAACGGAGCTGGGAAAACCACCCTTTTCAACATGGTGGCGGGAAGTCTGCCCGTGGACAGCGGGGATGTGTTTTTCATGGGCGAACCCATCACAGGACTTCCTCCACACGAGGTTTGCCGCAGGGGTATCGCCCGCACCTTTCAGATTACTCGAATTTTCGCTGAAATGACCGTGATGGAAAACGTCCTGGTGGCCCAGATCGGAAACAGGCAAAAACTCCCCCAGGGCCACCTGGAGACCCACGCCTTCAAACTATTGGAACTCACCGGCCTCGCGGGCAAAGAGTACATGCAAGCCGGTCAGCTCAACCTGATAGACAAGAAGCGCGTGGAGCTCGCCAGGGCCCTGGCCACCGGTCCGCGGTTGATTCTGCTGGACGAGGTGCTGGGGGGGCTCAATACATCGGAGATCCCCGAGGGCGTTGATCTGATCAGAACCATCCGCGACAAATTTCAGGTAACCGTGTTCTGGATCGAACACATAATGGGGGCCATCATGCGGCTCAGTGAGCGGGTGTTGGTCCTGGACCAGGGCCGTCTCATCTCCGAGGGGTCTCCGGAAAAGGTTTCCAGGGATCCTCTGGTGGTCGAGGCCTATCTTGGAGAACAGAATGCTTAGGGTCGAAGAAATCCGGGTGCTCATACAGGAGAACGTGATTTTGAGGGAAGTCTCCCTGGAAGTGGGGCCTGGCGAAAGGGTGGCGGTGCTTGGGGCCAACGGGGCTGGAAAGTCCACCCTGATTCGCACTATTCTGGGACTGGCCTCACCCATAAAGGGCCGGATCCTGCTGAACGGAACCGAGATACAGTGTATGGCCTGCCATCAAATCGCCAGGGCCGGGGTTGCCTGCGTGCCTGAGGGGAGACGGGTGTTCACGGACATGTCCGTGCTGGAGAATCTGCGCATGGGGGCCTACATACCCGGAGCCAGGGCGCTCATGGACCGGAGCCTGGATGAGATCCTCGAGCTTTTCCCCGGGCTGGCCAAACGCATGAATCAGAGGGCGGGAACTCTTTCGGGCGGCGAACAGCAAATGCTCTCAATAGGTCGCGCCCTGATGAGCCGGCCACGGATGCTTCTCATTGACGAGCTCTCCCTCGGATTGGCCCCGGTTGTGGTACAGGGACTCTACCGTACACTGGATCAGTTGGGCTCCGACATTACCCTGCTTCTGGTGGAACAGAACGTGGAGCAGGCCCTGAAACACAGCAACAAGGCATATATACTTGAGACCGGAAAAGTTGTAAAATGGGGGTATTCAAAAGATCTCCTCCAGGATACGGGCATCCGGGAGGCCTATTTAGGACTTTGATTCGGTCCACATAAATAAATATTTCAAGAAAATCTCAGGGAGGAAATATGTTTGGCTGGATGGGAAACCTGTTGCGTGTTGACCTGACCCGTGGTGAAATCAAGGAGGAGGCGGTGGACCCTTCTGTTGCCAGGGATTTTATAGGCGGCCGAGGACTTGGCGTATACTACCTGTTGAAGGAGCTGGATGCCGATTGTGAACCGCTCTCTGCGGAAAACCTCCTGGTAATGGCAACAGCACCCTTGACAGGGACCGGCGCGCCCACGGGCGCTCGATACATGATCATTACCAAGTCTCCGCTTACCGGGGCGATCACCTGCTCCAACTCGGGCGGATTTTTTCCTACCGCGCTAAAGCGTTCCGGGTACGATGCACTTTTGTTCTCGGGCCGCTCCCCGGAACCCGTGTATCTCTGGGTCGAAGACGGCCGGGCCGAGCTCCGCTCAGCCACTCATCTGTGGGGCAAGACCTCCCACGAGACCGAAAACATCCTGAAGGCGGAAACCCATGAAAGGGCTCGGATCAACAGCATAGGCCCTGCAGGGGAGCGAGGGGTGCTTTTTGCTTCGGTGATGAATGACCTCCATCGGACAGCGGGCCGCTCCGGGGTCGGCGCCGTCATGGGGTCCAAGAATCTGAAAGCGGTTGCGGTCAGGAGCTCCGGCAAGGTCCCCATCCACAATTCCGGGGAGTTCAAGCAAATCTGCGCCGAACTGGACGCCAGGTTCAAAGACGCCTACAAGGACGCTCCGCCACCCCTCAGAACCTATGGCACAGCCATCACCGTGATCGCAACCAACAACTACGGTGCGCTCCCCACCCGAAACTTCCAGACCGGCACTTTCGAGGGGGCGGATAAAATCAATGGTGAGGCCCTGACCCGCAAGTTCCTGGTGCAGGCCAAGGCTTGTTTCAGATGCCCCATCGCCTGCGGCCGCTCGACCAAAGTAGAGGAGCCAGGCTATGAGGGTTCCGGCGAGGGTCCGGAGTACGAAACCATTTACGCCTTCGGCAGCAACTGCGGGGTGGATGATCTCGCCGCAATAACCAAGGCCAACTACCTATGCAATGAACTCGGCCTGGACACCATTACCATGGGGGCTACCATTGCATGCGCCATGGAGCTTTCAGAGCGAGGATGGCTCCCTGAATCAGACATCGGCAGGCCTCTTCGTTTCGGTGACGCCAGGGCCATAGTGGAGCTTACCCGCATGACCGGTTACAAAGAAGGATTCGGGAATATCCTCGCCCAGGGGAGCCTGAGGATGGCGGAGCGATACGGTCACCCGGAGCTGGCCATGGTGTCCAAGGGGCAGGAGTTCGCCGGATACGAGCCCAGGGCTGAGCAGGGTATGGGCCTGGCATATGCCACATCCCCCATAGGTGCATCCCACATGCGGGGAGATCCGGCCTATATCGAGCTGCTCGGAGTCCCCTTCCTCATCGACCCATTGAGCTTCGAGGACAAACCGCCGATAATCAAGGACTGGCAGGACAGCTTCTGCGTGATCGATTCGGCGGGCCTCTGCGTCTTTTATTCCGTACGTAATCTTATGACGGCCACCAAAGACATCAAGCCACAGGGGATCATGGAACTCCTGAACGCGGCAACCGGTGCCGGCTACACCCTGGAGGAACTCATAAAATGTGGAGAAAGGGTTTTCAATGCTGAAAGAGTTTTCCTGAACCGATGCGGCCTGAGGCGGACTCATGACAGCCTCCCACCGCGAATCACATCGGAACCCCTGCCTGACGGCCCCGGAAAAGGCATGTTCTGCCACCTGGAAGAGATGCTGGACCAATATTACCGGATACGAGGCTGGGATGAGCAGGGCGTCCTCACGAAGGAGAAACTCGCCGATCTGGGGCTTGAGTGGACCCGCACGGACTGAGAACCCATACACATCTTAAAAAGTCTTCATAACAGCACAGGTCAACCGCCGGCGGCAGGCGGAAACAGAACGACTCGGTCCGCGTCATTCAATTCGCTGCCCCCCGCTGCCGGCCGGCCGTTGATGAGTACGATCCTTTCCACATCATCAGGAATCCCAAGCATCTGCAACAGCTCCTGAATGGTGCTGTTTTCAGGTACATCCAGAATGGAAGACGTCTCCTCGGAAGGCCCATAGGCACGAAGGGTGGCATAAAGCCGCACCTCAATTTTCATGATTGGCTTTCCGCCCCCTTACCGTCAAGGCAAGCCGCAAGGTCCGCCGGCCCCGGGTCGGAAGTGACTTAACGGCATCTATTATTCTGTTTTGCATTGCTCCCGGCAGAAGAGGGGGAGCGATTTCCCGAAATTTTCGGACAATCATTTCCCAGTTCATAGGAAAGTCCGGGTCCGGATAATTATTCAACCCAAGAGCCCTGTCAAAGGTGTGTACTTCTATGAAAACGATGTCAGACGGCCGCAAATTGTTATCAATCAAAATTCTGTTAAAGCTTTCCAGAGCGCTGTGAATCCAGCGGCCCGTGGAAAAAGTGTCCAGGGCGCTGAGATCCCTTGCGGCCGATACCCGCACCCCTACCTCGTATCCGGTCACGATGGCGGCCATGATCGCCGGCCAGTCCGCCGAAATCTCCTGAGCGACCGCTAAAACCGCCGGAATAATAGACGAACCCGGATGTCCTCCGGTTGCAGAAGATGACTAAATGCCGCCAGTATTTCGGACGTGTACCCATCCTCTTTCCCGGTAAAGGCTTCAAGTTGTTTCATCCGTCCCATTTCTCGCGGCGTGAGATTTTTATCCCACGCTTTTCAAGTTCATCCAAAACTTCCCGGTGGGGAACATCCCTGACCGGGCTGAGCACACCCGTTTTTCGGATTTTTCCTTCAAGGACCATTTGCGCTGCGATGCTCGCAGTGAAACCAACAGTGCGGTTCATGGCAAAAAACCCCGTCTCAAGATCCCGGAAGTCGATCAACTCATGGCTGACCTGCAGTGGGCGGCCGCCTTTCAAGCCCCACGCCTCCACCCGAACGACGACAACGTCTTTTTCATCTTCTTGAAACTGCAATCTGGGAGTAAGGTGCTCGGCAACGAAACGACGTGGGGAGATTTCCACATCCCCGATTCGAATAGGATCTTCATCAAGGAATCCCAGCTCGGCCATTACATTCCAGAACTGGACGTGTCCCGGCCAGCGCATCGCGAATCGACCCATTTCCTTCAATTCGGGACCGAGACCGAAAACGTTTATGAAATGTACTGCGTCACCGTTGTAGTAGGCATCCATGGCACCGAGCCCCGGAACATCGATCATGTGACGGTTCTCTTCACGCAGGATTTGTCCTCCCGGAATCGTGCATTCCTTCCCGTTCTTCAAGAAACGGGCAGGACGCATATAAGCCTTGAGAACACCCTCGAAGGTCCAGGAAATCTTATAGTGAAGGGGGTTGTCGGCGGCGCTCCCCGGGTCAGGAACCCCGGCCCCATAAGAGTGCATGCCGTGCACCTGGTCCAGCTCATCTACGCTGAGTCTGCCCAGAATCAAATCAATACCGGGGTCCAAGCCCATTTCGGGCAGAACCGTCACCCCTTTTTCCCTTGCCATACCGTCAAGCTCAGTCAGACTGCCGGCATAACTTGAGCTGACAAAGGGAACCCTCTCATCGATTGCAATTCGAGCGATGCCCGGCTGGAAATCCGCCGGCAGCATGCAGACCAACACGTCTGGACCTGTTTTTTGAATGAGCCCTTTTAGATCCTCCGGCTGGGATGCATCCAGCGGCACAACCGTCACCTTACGGTAACCCTTTCGTGCCACATAAACTTCGGATTTATCGACTTCGATATCGGCCACCGTTATCTCGGAAACACATTCACTCTGCTCGAGATCATGGATAACAGCCTTTCCTTGAAGTCCTAAACCCAAAATAAGAACTTTCATAAACAACTCTCCTTTCAATTTTCACCTGGGAATATTGCGCAATCGTGGATCAAGCGCGTCCCTCAAACCGTCTCCCAGAAGGTTGATCGACAGGATGGTCAGCATAATCGCAAGACCCGGTAATGTAACCAGCCACCATGAATCGGTGATATAAACCCGCCCCTCAGCCAGCATCCGTCCCCACGTGGGCATAGGCGGAGGAGGCCCCATCCCGAGAAATGACAGGCCGCTTTCCCAGATGATGATATTTGCCACTCTCACAGTACCAAGAACAAGAACAGGGGAAAGAACATTGGGGAAAATGTGCCGCAGAAGGATAATTCGGTGCTTGGTACCCACGCTGCGTGCGGCCATGACGAATTCCTTCCCCTTAATGCTGAGAACACTGCCACGTATAGTGCGAGCATAAGTCACCCAATCGGAAAGCCCCAGCACCAGAATCAAGTTGAAAATGGAATTACCCAACACTGCAATTAAAGAAATCGTCAGCAACATGAAAGGGTAAGCCATGAAAACATCCGCCAAACGCATAATCACGCTGTCACAGCGGCCGCCGTAGTATCCGGAAATAAGCCCCAGGACGATGCCTGTGCTGGAAGCCACAAGAACGGAGGCGAACCCAACCATTAAACTGACCCTGCTGCCGTAAAGAATTCTCACCAGAACGTCTCTGCCCAGATTATCGGTGCCTAAAAGATAAGCGAGAGATCCACCTTCCTGCCAGAACGGAGGAGTCAGTCGGGCAAGAAGGTCTTGAGCGAGGGGATCTCGGGAATAAAATAAAGGGAAAAAGATGCTGGTACCTATAATCATCGTGAAGAGCACGCCCCCTACAACCGCCCCGGGACTCCGACCAAGGGCCCGAAGCGTCTCGCGCCACAACCGCAGCGTCGCGTACAGGTTACGAAAACGATCTTGGCGTGGGATGGTCATTTTTGCTCCAGGTAGCTGATCTGGGGATCCAGGTAGAGATAAATCAAGTCGGTAAGGAGATTGACCAGGACGAAAAGGACGGCCAGTACCAATACCGTCGCCTGCACCAGAGGGTAATCCCGACTGAAAATCGCCTGAACCACCAACCGGCCCACGCCGGGCCAGGCAAATACCGTTTCGATGATTACCGTTCCGCCGATCAGGAAACCGAACTGCATACCGGCAACGGTGACCAGAGGGATAAGAGCATTTTTGAGAGCATGTTTCCCGATGACAAGCTTCTCTTTCAGTCCCTTCGCTCTGGCAGTCCGAACGTAATCCTGGCTCAGGACCTCGAGCATTACCGACCGGGTAAGCCGCGCGAACATGGCCATCAAGCTCAGCCCCAACGCCAGGGACGGCATGACCAGTTGGGCCAGTGTACCGCGGCCGGAAGTCGGCAACCATCCCAGATTGACTGAAAACAGCAGAATCAACATGATCCCAAGCCAGAAATGAGGCATGGAAAGGCCGAAAAGAGCCCCCAGCATCGAAGACGCATCCCAGAGGGACCCGCGCTTCACAGCAGAAATGATTCCAAGCGGAATAGACACCACAATGGCGATCAGCATAGCGGCACCTGCAAGTTCGAGACTTGCCGGTAATCGCTCCATTATCAAATTGATTGCCGGGGCTCTAAAGTAAAGAGACGAACCCAGATCCCCCTGAACCGCCCGGCTGGCAAACCGCCAATACTGCACATAAATAGGATCGTTGAATCCCAATTCTTCCCGCAGTGTCTCGATTTCGGCCATGGATGCGTCAGGAGGCAACATCAGCATAACCGGATCCCCGGAAAGGTGAATGAAAAAAAAGCTGATGATGGAAATGCCTACGACTACATAAACCGTGTGCCATAGTCTCTTGAGGATATAATATCCCATACCGGATTTCTTCCCCATCGGTAAAACAAGCATCGGCCGATTTGGTGATGAGTCGGATGGCCGATGCTCATTACCCCTTTTTGATGCGGGAACGGCTACTTACCGCTCCCGCAAGTCTCGGCGTTTTATCGTCTAGGTTTTGCCGTGTTCATTATGAGATATCCATCCCGCAGCCCTTTGTATTCCACAGAATTGGCGACACCGTAAACCTCGGGTATTACATAGAGATAAACCCAGGGCGCATCCTGGTAAAGGAAGCAGTCAAGATCATTGTATACCTTGGCCCGTTCTTCCCGGTCCATGGTAGATCTTCCTTTTTCAAGGAGTCGATCAACGGTTTCATTCTTGTAGTAGTAATCCCGGCTTTTGGAATGGAACAGAGAGTACATGTAGCGGTCGGGCTCAGGTGCATCGTCCCAGAAATAGATGTACATTTGATGCTTTTTGTTCTTGTAACGATCCCACATAACCGCCCTTTCATAGGGTTCAAGTCTTACCTTTACACCCACCTTGGCAAGGTCCGCGGCGATAGCCTCGGCCTGCTCCTGGATCTGGGGCATGTAGGTGCCGAAAGCCAGTCGTGTTTCGAAGCCGTTCGGATATCCCGCATCCGCAAGCAGCTGTTTGGCCTTTTCCGGGTTATATGGATAAGGCTTCAAATTCGGGTCGGCACCAAAAGTCCTGGGGCTGATGGGACCGGCGCATAGAATGGCCTCGTCGTTGAAGAGAGCCTTGTTGATTAGAGGCCTGTTTACAGCATGGTTGAGCGCCTGACGTACCCTCACATCACTGAAGGGTTTCTCGTATGTGTTCAACCCGAGATAGTTCATGGAGCCCATCTGGTCCGTCAAATAAGCCTTCCCCGATTCCACGATCCTTTTACGCTGGTGCATTGGTATCCCGCTGATTACGTGAGCCTCGCCTGTCAAAAGGGAAGCGATTCGCGATGCTTCTTCCGGTATTCCTTTGAAGATCAGCTTTTTAAAAGCGGGTTTCGAACCGTAATAATTTTCATAAGCCGACATCACGACTTCCTGGCCCCTGACCCATTTATCCAGCTTGTAGGGCCCGGCGCCCACCGGCTGTATGTTGTATTCGGTGTCTCCCACCTTCTGAACATAGCCCGGCGGGACGATGAATAAGTACTGGGCGAGCATATAGAGACCGGGCGCATAAGGTTGAGCCAGGGAAATCGTAAAGGTATGCTCGTCAAGGACTTCGACCCCTTTAAAGCTGTTGAGTTTCCCCCTGTGAGGACTTTTTAGATCGTCACTCAAGATCCGCTCAAAGGAAAATCTAACCGCTTCGGCATTTATGGGCTCGCCGTTATGAAACGTCGCCCCTTTTACCAGTGTGAATTTCCAGGTCAAATCATCAATTTTTTCCCATTTCTCGGCCAAACCGGGTAAGACACCTGCTTCCTCCGTAGGCTTAAGCAGTGTTTCATGGATGTTGTAGCATACACTCATGGTCGTCTGGATGGAACTTTGCATAATGTCCAGACCCACCGGCTCCGCTTCCTGAACCACCACGAGAGTTTCCTCATCAGCGAGTGCCGGGAGAGCCAAAACCACTATTAACGTAAACCCAACAATCAACGCCATCATAACTTTTTTCATAAACGATCTCCTTTCTTTGTACTTTTGCCGGCACTGCATTCGCAGGCCGTCAACAGGGGTTCAAGGCTTAACCGCTGCCATACAAGTGACAGCGTACGGTATGGTTTTCGTTAACGGTCCGTAACTTCGGGGGTTGCTCGCTGCAGATCGGCATCGCTTTCGGACACCGCGGGTTGAAGCGGCACCCCGGCGGAGGGTCAATCGGCGAGGGAACATCACCGCCGAGAATGATGCGTTTGCGAATCCGCCGCGGGTCAGGTACAGGCACAGCCGAAAGAAGAGCAACGGTGTAAGGATGCATAGGGTTCGAGTAAATCGCGGCTGCATCTGCAAGTTCAACAATCTCTCCCAGGTACATCACCCCTACACGGTGGCTGACATAGCGTATTACCCCCAGATCGTGTGAAATGAAAAGATAAGAAAGATTTAACCGGCGCTGGAGTTGAACCATCAAGTTCAACACCTGTGCCCGCACCGACACATCAAGAGCGGAAACCGGTTCGTCGCCGACGACCAGGCTGGGTCTCAAAACCAAGGCCCGGGCGATGCAGATGCGCTGGCGCTGGCCGCCGGAAAACTCATGGGGGAATCGACCCATATGTTCCGGCAAAAGTCCTACCATTTTCAAAGCTTCTGCGACGCGGTCACGCCGCTGTCCTCCATTCAACACTTCGTGATTGAGCAAAGGTTCCTCTATTATACGCTCCACTGTAAGGCGCGGATTGAGGGAGCCGAATGGATCCTGGAAAACAATCTGCATCTGTCGCCGCAAAACGCGCAGGCGATCAGGATTCAGCAAAAGGATGTTCTCGCCCCTGAACCAAACCTCTCCCGCCGTGGGCTCAATGAGCCGCAGGATGCTGAATCCGGCGGTGGACTTACCACAACCCGATTCACCCACGAGTCCCAGCGTTTCGTTTTCCCCCAGAGTGAAAGAAACATCGTCCACGGCATGGACCTTGGCTGTTTGGCGGCCGAAGAATCCACGCCTCACCGGAAAATGCTTTACCAGCCCTTTCACATTCAGGAGTTCAACCATTCGTCATCCTCCAGCAGGCCACCCGGTGTCCGGGCCGAACTTCCTCGAGGGCCGGAGCTGTCTCCCTGCATATATCCAGGGATTCGGGGCATCGTGGTTCGAAATGACACCCCGCCGGCAGATCCAAAACACTGGGAACCGTTCCCTGGATTTCATCCAAGGTGGCTTCTTCAAACGATACATCGGCTCTGGGAATAGAAGACATAAGGCCACGAGTATAAGGATGCAACGGCTCTTCGAAAAGTTCCAGCGTGGATGCTTCCTCCATCACTCTTCCCGTGTACATCACCGCCACTCGCTGTGTGATTTCCGCGACAACACCCAAATCGTGGGTGATCAGGAGGATTGCCATCCCTAATTCCTCTTTCAATTCGATCATGAGTTCCAGAATTTGAGCCTGGATACTTACATCCAGGGCGGTGGTAGGTTCGTCGGCTATCAAAAGCGCCGGGCGGCAGGCGAGAGCCATCGCGATCATCACTCGTTGCCGCATTCCGCCGGAGAGCTGGTAGGGATATTCTCTGACCCTTCGTTCAGGTGCAGGTACACCCACCCTGGCAAGCATGTCGATCGAGCTTTTTAACGCATCTCTCCGCCCCAGATTGCGATGGGTGAGAAAAATTTCCATGAGCTGGTTGCCCACAGTGTAAACAGGGTTCAAGGCACTCATCGGTTCCTGGAAGATCATGCTGACTTGATCTCCACGAATGCGCCGTATTTCATCGGAAGTCACTTTGAGGAGATCTTTGCCTTTGAAGAGAATTTCGCCTCCGGCAAAGAAGGCCGGCGGACAGGGCAGCAGCCTGAGGATGGACAGAGCCATAACCGATTTCCCGCATCCGGATTCGCCCACCACCCCCACCACTTCCCCTGGCTCGATGTGGAGGCCAATTCCATCAACTGCTCGCGCAACGCCTTGTGGTGTGCGAAAATAGGTTTTGAGGTTTCGAATGCTAAGCATGCCTGGTTCACCGTTTCATACCTGGCCCCTGGTTTATTCCGACGGGTCCGACTTCTTGCCCCTGGCATGCTCCATTCCTTCTTTTCGGGAACCGGCTGAAAAGGATGCACATGCACAATACGACTCAAATGACAAGGTCCTCTCCAGGGTACTTTCCATTGAAGCCTCCAACATTTCCCGGTGCAGCCGCACCTCGAAAAAGTAGTTGGAAGCAATTTTTTTTGCCATGTTCAACGCTTCTTCGTCGAGTTTATCGAGGGGGACGACCTTATTTGCATATCCTATTCGATATGCTTCCTGGTCGTCGATGAGTTCAGCCGTGAGAATCATTTCCTTGGCCCTTCCAAGCCCGACGATGCGAGGCAGATAATATGTTCCGCCGTTTGTTACCGTGGCTCCGACCCGGGACTCCGGAAACCCGACTTTTGTTCCCTCTGCTAAAATCCGTATGTCACAATTGAGAGAGAATTCCATCCCCTCACCCAGGGCGTAACCTTTTACCGCTGCGATCGTGGGCTTTCCGAGTCCAACTATGGCACGCGTGATGTTCTGCATCAACTTCGAGTGCTCATAGTACTCTTTGAAATCTCGAGGTGACAATTGCTCCTTTATATCGGCTCCCGCACAGAAAGCTCGGCCTTCTCCGGTGATAATCACGACCTTCACCTCGCTGTCTTTCTTTACTTTCTCCAGAACCTCAACGAAATCCGAGAGCAGTTCATCGGTCACGGCATTGAGGGAACGGGGTCGATTGAACTTTACCACTGCAACTTCATCAATTTTTTCAAGTAAAACAGTATCTGCCATGATTTCCTCCATAACACGAAGCCTCATGCCCCATCCATGACGGATGGGGATATGTTGGATTTTTGACTGTGAGATCTCCTGCGCTGCAGTAAATAAACCAAGACCATAATACCCAGGCCGACCAGTGAACTGGTGTGTTCGTGCAGCAACATGCAAAGGGCCGCAAGACCTGTCAGCAGTCGTTCGGGCCCCGTGGACCTGGTTTTGAAATAACCGATGATCGTAGAACCCAAAAATACCACACCGGCAACGACCGTACCGAATACTATAAAAAACTCGAGGTAATCAAAGCTGACGCTGGGGTCCAGAATCGCCGGCAGCCAGAGAATAATAGGCGAATAAACAAAGGCGAAGGGCACATAGATTTTGGCCGATGACAGAGCAAAGGCCACGAAACCGCTCTTAAAGGGATCCCCGCCGGATATGCCGGATGCCGCATAAGCAGCCAGCGCCACGGGCGGCGTCACATCTGCCAGCACGGCGTAGAACAGGACGAACATATGACTGATGAGAGGATGAATGCCCCATTGAAGCAGCGCCGGGGCGGCGATCATCGAGGCGATGATGTACTGGGCGGTGGTAGGTATGCCCATTCCCAGTATGAAGCAACTGATCGCTGTAAAAACCAGAGTGAAAAAGAGGGTGACACCATCCAGGGTTGTTACGCCGAATAAGTCTATGCCGTGAACAAAAGTTGCGACACCTCCTGCCAGCTCGATGACAGCCGCAGCAAATTTTAAACCCAACCCTGTTAA
>DSCZ01000582.1 GCA_011048855.1 Desulfobacteraceae bacterium
GACTGGAACGTCTTTCGGCCTCACTGGCTGAAATTTTTGAAACGGTGGGAAATGTCTTTTTTTATGATCCCTGGAAGGCGCGGGACGATTACATACAGGTGCTGGTCGATCCGTCCGTCGGAGTGCGGAACTCGTTTTTGGAAAACCATCTGCGCGGGGGGCCGGATGATGCCGCTGCCGGTGACGCTGTTCGTCTTCTCGAATCCCAGCGGATGAGTCTTTTTATGTTCACGAGCTGCGGGTGGTTTTTCGATGACATATCAGGGCTCGAAGCCGTGCAGATCATGCTGTATGCGGCAAGAGGAATCGATCTTGCCGGTGGATGGGCGCAAGAGGACGTCGAGGAGCGACTGAAAGAGGACTTGAGCCGGGCCGAGAGCAATGTGCGTGGTGAGGGCACAGGGGCCGACATATACGAAAAGATACTTGCGTGTGCCAGGATGACACCCCGGCGCCTGGCGGCACATGTGGCGTGCGCCGGTGAGGCGAAAAACCCGGATGATGACTCCGGTATTCTTTCACGCGTAAACGGCGGGCTCGAAATAGAGGACCCGGAGGGAGCCCCCCGCGGCGTGGTCCGGGTGATGGAGCCGTACATACCGGGCCGCCATGAATTCCTGTTTCGGTGCACCTCCTCCGGTTGCGAGATCGGACCTCTCGATCGGTCAACCGGGTCGGGGGTTGTTTCGGATCGGGCGATTCCCGGCTCGACGCGTTTCCGTTACCGGGATCTTGTTCCGGGTGTACTTTACGAGATCGCCGGGGGAGCCGGAGCGCACGTGGAAAAGGCCGTCTGCGGCGCCGTTGATGTCCCGGGCCGAAGCCTGATGGATCTTGCCGGATTGATCGACGTGCGGGAGATGTCATGTGTTTCTAAGGGATGCAGAAGATCCCTGGACCTTGCAGTATCCTTTCAAATAGTGAAAGCTTTGTCGATGAGCGGGAGTGATGTTGAACTGCTCGTGGAGGATCTCAAGCGGGCGGTTGACACAGCGGTTGACTGGAAGCTTCCCCTTGACCGCGAATATTTGGCCGGGAAAGCTTCAAAGACGCTTTCCAGGCTTATGGAGGAGCTGCCTGGTTCGCCGTTCGCGGGCCTCATATCCGGCGTCCTGGAAATCCTGGACGCCGTTAGAGTCCTTGATCTACCCGTAGATCTGTGGGGGGTCCAGAATATGTTCTACGATATGAGCAGAAGGCACGATTTTAAAGAAAGTTTGTCTGTCCCCGCGGGCCGGGCCTTCGAAAAGCTGGGCAGGCGTCTGGGTTTCCGGGAGTATTGAGTAAAGATCCTTGTGGAGGGGACTTGAACTCAGGAGGCCGGGTCTTTTTCGTCTGCTGTGAGTTCCGCCGGATCGGTTATGAGTGAGTCGAACCGCCACCGGCTCAGTTTAAAAACCCATCGAGAGACGATGTCCTGAAGCTCCGCCGTTTCAACCGCGGTCTCCTCGTCGATTTGAACATTTAAACCGGAGTCCTTCTTGTCTGCCGCCGGCCGGTCGTACCCCGCCGAAATTCGCACAAGCGGCCCGGCTTCATCGTTTTCCAGCGGGCACAGCAACATGATTCTTCCATCGAAAAACCGATATTCCAGGCAGGTGTTGAATGCAGACTGGTCTATCTGGGAGACCGGCAGCACGTCATCGATTCTGAAGGAGGCGGGCACCTCCGAAAGTTTTTTCAACACCTGCTCGTCGACTTTTTCGCCGGAAGGGAAAATCACCGGCTCGAATGGATCGCCACTCTCGTCGCGTTCGAATCTGTACAGATATTCACTGTCCTTTCTACATGCCAGCGACTGTATTTTCGAGGCGGGGATGTCAAGCAATTCCTTTTTCACCCAGTCGGCAGGCGATGGTTTGTATTGAGAGAGGGGCTCGTCTATCAAGTAGACGGCTGAAGAGCCTTCAATGGATACATATCTTCCTCCGGAGGCCGCCCCCGACCCGCTGCTGCGCGGGGATCCCAGCAGCAGGTTCGCGAGAATTCTTTCGCCTGCGTCCAGGAATCGAACCCTGGTGCCCTTGTTTTCGTCGGAGGGGCCTTCAGACGATGGGTCCAGAAGACTCAACCTGGCCAACGTCCCGGGGGAGGCTTCAAACCGCCGGCCCGTTTTGGCCTCCCGCAGGGCACGGACAAAGTCTATGATCCTGGAAAAATCCGCGGGGTACCCGGAACGATCGGCGACGACCCATTTGCCGGATTCTTTTTCCAGCCGAACTCGGTCAGAAGGACCCTCGAGGGTGATGTATTCTATTTCGTTCACCGGCAGGTTGCGAATAAGGTAGGCACCCATGGCTGCATCGGGAGCTTTGGGGGCGTTCATGCGTATCACCATGACGCCCGCCCCGATCAGCACGACCAGCAGCGCTGTCAGAATCAAAAGTGTTTTCACTTTCATTTTCGCTTCATCCTCGTCTGGCGGTAAAGGGCAAAACCGAGTCCGGCGAGTGCAACGCCCAGAGGCATCAGGAAAATGTTCACGGCCTCGATCACCATGCCCAACCTGTCGATGTCCTCTCGCAACTTTTTGCGGACCTCCTTCAGCTCGCCGTTAATCCGGCGTTTTTCCTCTTGGAATCTGGCGATTTCCTTTTCCTGCTCCGCACTCAGTATAAGTTTCTGGCTCTCGTCTTTATGCTGCTGCAGCTCCTGGAGTTTGCGGTTAGCCGCTTCCATTTTTTCCACCAGTTCTTTTTCCTTGGACAGCCACCTCTCGCGTGCGCTGCGTTCGAGTTCCATCACCACGGTGAAAGGTCTTTCATATTTGCCCCTGGAACGTAGGTTTATGAGATCGGCGCTTCCCGTGAGAACTTCGCAGGCGTTCACCAGGAAGTTCAAATTGTCATTGAAGGTTTTGGATATATCGAAGCCCAGCAGGTTTCCCCGTTGAAGGTAAAAGGGGTCGGCCAGCATATCCGCATCGGCTACTACAATCACCGAAGCGGTTTGAATGCCTTCGACCAGGTGATCTTCGGCCCCGGCGGTTTCCGCGGTCTCGGAAGGAGGCCCTTCCGGAAAAGCGCTCCGAAATTTTCCTCGGATATGGGCTGCCAGGTTTAACTTTTTACCCGGAAGGGAGATGTCCTTTCTTATTATGGCGGCGGTAAGCCGGGCCTTCATTGGTTCAATCACAGCCGCATTCGAACTTGTGACGATCAGAGGCGTGAATTCGCAGGTGCTTTCCTCGCTTTTTGTTATGACCCCTGCGAGAGGCAGAAGCATGCTTTCAAGTTTCGAAATGACCGGCTCTGTTTTGTTGAAATTAGCATTTCTGACGGTAATCCATGCCGGATTGTCCTCGACGGCCTCATTGGCCCTGACTTTAGTGGGGTTATCAAGATCCGCCGCCACCCCGCCTGGATCCATTTCAATTCCCCAGGAATCCAGAAGTTTACCAGGTGATGACGGGGAAGGCATTATCGGGTTGTGCATTCGGGAGCCCTGATCCGACAGGCACACCGGATCTATATAGGCCAGGATATTTCCGCCTTTGAGAAGATACTGATCGATTGCATATTGAAGCCCGATGCCTAAATCCCTTGGGTGGAGCAGTACCAGTAGATCCACATCCGGATCTATCGTTGCTTCCGAATCAGGGATATTCCTCAGTTCATAGGTTTTTTCCAGTTCAGACACGAAAAACCAGGGTCGTCCCGCGCCCGGCCTCTGCATCGCCGCCGGTGAACCGGAGCCGAACACGGGCAGGCCGGTAATCAGGCCCACCACTTTCTTCCTGGAGGCCTGCACCCGTGATATCATCATCGTCAGGTCGTATTCGAGGAGTTCCTCCCTGTTTGGATCCAGCATTTCCATACTCTGCTCCCTGTCGCCTGAAAGGAAAACAAGGCCGCAGTATATTTTTTCGCCGCCAGGCAGCTGCGCCGGCCTGATGCCATAGCGCTGAGCCCATTCCTCTTCGTCGGAGTCAGGTTTTGGATCATGGTATTGCAGGTCAATCATGCCCCCGGCCGCCCTGTCGTATTCGGTCAGCATGTCGCCGACCCTTCCGGCGTAAAGCTTGAGGTTCGCCGGGAAGTTACGGGAGCTTTTACTGTAGAAGAATTTTATGGCCACCGGTTCTTCCAAATCCGCAAGGATGTTTTTTGTTCCTTCGGAAAGGGAGTATATGCGGTCTTCGGTGGTATCCCAACGGAGATTGGCATAGGAAAGTATGACGTTGATCATGATCAGTATCACCAGCAGGACTACCAGGCCGGTTATCGAGATAATCGTTCTACGGATATCGGTGCCTTTACCGCCAAACATCGGCAACCCCCTTTTAATTCTTCAAGATCTGCGGTTCTGCAGGATGACTCCGCTTGCGAACAGCATGAAAAAAATCACCGAAAGGTAATAGACAATATCCCTGACGTCGATGACTCCGCGTTCCATGGAAGCGAAACGCGGCATGAAACTGAACCCGGATACGACATCCACCAGCCATGCCGGGGCCCATCCGGATAAGTATCCGGTGATCGGCGTCCACCCGGCAAGCACCAGGAAGAGACAGACAACGACTGAAAGGATGAAACTGACGACCTGGTTTCTTGTCAGGGACGATGTCATGCTTCCGACGCTCAGATAGGCGCCTGACAACAGAAAGCTCCCGGCGTACCCGCACAGGACGGCGCCCATATCCGGATCACCAAGATAGGCCATGGTGATCACCAGAGGAAAGGTGAGAGACAGTGCAAGGCCCAGGAAAAGCCAGGCGGCCAGAAATTTTGCAGTTACCGCCTGTGGAAGCGTCACCGGCAGCGTCAAAATCAATTCCATCGTTCCCGTGCGCCGTTCCTCAGCCCACAATCTCATTGCGACAGCGGGGACAAGAAAAAGAAAAATCCACGGATGCCACTGGAAAAACGCTCTGAGATCCGCCTGTCCGGCTTCATAAAAGCGGCTGACGGAAAATGTAAAAAATCCGTTCAGCATCAGAAATATTATTATGAATACGTAGGCAACCGGGGATCCGAAATATCCCGCCAGCTCCCTTCTGATGATCGCGGTGGTGGTTGTTGTGAATCCAGCCATAATATCTCCTGATGGGAGAGACAGATAGAGTTCAAGCCGAGGTGACCACCCTGAAAACTTCGTCCAGACGTCCCTGCTCGATTGTGAAGGATTCCGGCCGCACTCCGTTTGTATGCAGAAATTCGAGGACTCCGTCCGCAGGCGGGTTGAGCCTGTCTTCAGGTAAGATCCTCAGGATGCTGACTCCGGCATCGTCCCGGTCCTCGATCACTTCGGTAAGGCGGACCCCCTTCACTCCTTCCATTCCCTCCCTGACCAGGTCGGCGGCCTCAGCTGGAACGACTATCCGTATCGCGCCGTGAGCAGGGGAAAAAGCCTTGAGTCTCGATGGGGCGTCGTCCGCCACGATCCTGCCCTGTGCGATTATCACCGCCCTGGTGCAGACGGCGTCGACCTCCTCGAGGTTGTGTGTCGAAAGGAGCACGGCTTTGTCCTCGGCCATCTGCGTGATCATTGTCCGGACTTCGTGCTTCTGGTTCGGGTCCAGCCCATCGGTCGGTTCGTCCATGATCAGATAATCGGGATCGTGTAGAATGCTCTGAGCGAAACATACCCGCTGCTTGAATCCCTTGGACAGTGTGGCTGTCATTTGGTGACGGACATCGGTAAGGAAGCATTTTTCCAAGGTTTTTTCAAGTAGTTCGGACTTGCTCCTTCCAGAAAAACCTCTTATCGAAGCTATGAAATCCAGGAATGAGTAAACATCCATGTCCGGGTAAACGGGCGCATTTTCCGGGAGATAACCTATTTTTTTTCTAGCCTGCAGGCTCTGCGTCGTTATGTCGTATCCACCGATCACGGCGGTGCCCGAGGTGGGTGGAAGGTAACCGGTGATCATTCTCATGGTCGTTGATTTTCCGGCGGCGTTGGGGCCGAGGAAACCCAGGACTTCGCCCCGTTCGACTTTGAATGAGACGTCTTCAACCGCTGTCTTGTGACCGAACTTCTTATGCAGTCGACGGGCTTCTATCATATATTTCAGTCCCTTTCACAGATGACCGGATTATTGTCCGGTGCTCGCTTCAAGTCGGAAAATGTCACATTCCGCCGGCCTGCCGGTATCAACTACTCCGGACGGGTGACAGCAACCGCTGGGCCGTTCAAAGGCCGGGCAGGTTGTCTATACCGGAAAATATTCGGTAACTTATTGATTTTGATCATCTAAAATGGAGGGATTATAGCGGGAAATCCTGTTTTGTCAACTCCGTTTTTATTTTTGTTCCAGAAATCTTCCCGGGACCACGCTTACCCTGGGAACTTCTCCGAGAGGGCTTTCATCCACCAGAAGTATGCAGCCGTATGTTTTTTCAAGAGTTTCAAAAGTCAGCACAGCGGCAGGGGGACCTTCGGCGGCTATTCTGCCGTCTTTCAGCAACAAAAGGCGGTCCCCGTAAAGTGCGGCAAGATTAAGGTCGTGGGAGACCATGACGACTGTTACACCGTGTCTTTGTTTAAATTCCTCCATTATATCCATTACTTTTACCTGATGAGCCGGGTCCAGGGATGCGGTCGGCTCGTCAAGAAGAATGATCTTTGGATTCTGACAGACCGCCCTTGCTATAAAGACCCGCTGCTGCTCTCCACTGCTCAATTGATTGATCCGTCGATCCGCCAGGTTTTCGACTCCGGTGAAAGCCATTGCACTGTGTGCGGCTTCTATGTCTTTTTGTCCTTCAATGCCCAGGAGCCCGAGGTGCGGTGCCCTTCCCATCAGAACGACCTGCATGACCGTGAACGGGAAATCCACCGGCATCTTCTGCGGTACGAATGCGATCTGCCTGGCTAATTCTGTTCTTTTGAACGAACCCGCAGGGCGGCCGAACACCTTGACCACGCCGCTTTTCGGATGCTCGATGTCGTCAAGCATCTTCATGAGCGTCGTTTTACCGGAACCATTGGGACCGATAATTATAAAAAAGCTTCCCGCCTCAATTGAAAAGCTGACGTCCTCGAGAACGTTTTCAGCCCCGTAGTCATGACAGATTGAGCAGGCCGTGAGTGCGGATTTCATTTATGCGACCTCCGCAACAGCAGAATGAACAACGGGGCGCCGACAAGCGCGGTGATCACCCCGACCGGTAATTCGCCCTGCTCCGGCAGCACCCGTGCGAGCACGTCGCACAGCACCATGTAAGCCCCCCCGCCCAGCACGCAGGCAGGCACCAGAACCCTGTTGTCGGGGCCGGCTGAAAGACGCAGCACGTGGGGTATGACGAGCCCTACGAATCCAATCAACCCGCTCTGACACACAGTGGCGCTTACCATCAAGGATGTGGCGCCCAGCAAAAGGAGGGTAACCGCCCTGACGGGGACTCCTGCACTTTTAGCGGTTTCTTCCCCCATCAGCAGCAGATTCATTTTATTGGATAAAATCCACAGCAGTAGAAAGCATGGAAGAGCTACCAGCGCCAGAAGCATGGTCTGGCCTCGTTCCGCCAGCGACAGATCTCCCATCAACCAGAACATGATCGTGTGGAGCCGGGCATCCTGGACCAGTGAGACAAGAAAAAGAATCACCGCACCGCAGAAGGCGTTGACCATGACACCTGACAGCAGCAGTGATTCCTTATTGATGATCCGGCGCCCGCTCGATATTGCAACGATCACCAGCAGCGTGGCCGTGCTGCCGGCGAAGGCCGTCAGGCTGACACCGGGAAACCTGGACAGCCCGAGGAGGATTCCGGTGATCGCGCCGACAGCCCCTCCTCCGGATACTCCAAGAATGTAAGGCTCTGCGAGAGGGTTCCGCAGCAGCACCTGAAAAACGAGGCCGCCGAGTGAAAGGGTGGCGCCGGCGAGCGCTGCGATCAGGACCCTTGGCAGCCTTATTTCTAAAATAATGGTTTTGAGCATCGGATCGATCGATCCGGTCTCTATCCATGAACCGGCTATCCGTAAGGGGCCGCCCGCGGCCCCTGTCAGCACCCCGAGCACAACAACCATCAAAAGTACAATTCCCAGGGCCGTCGTCCACAGCGCAATCCGTGCCTTTACTGATGGGTTGCCGGTCATCGCAGTGCCTTGAATCGTTCCGGATGAATCAACTCCGCGAGAATTTCAAGCCCGTTCAGGAGCCTGAGGGTGCCACGGTGGAAAAGGTTCGGGTCAACCAGAAATATTCGTTCCTCCCTGGCTGCGGGCATTGAATTCCAGTGGAACCATTGTTTCAAGGCACGCCGGCTTTCAGATTGCCCGCTCATAGAAGTTACGAACAGAACCTCCGGCTCCAGTGCAATGACCTCCTCCCGGCTGAATTTGGGGTATCTGGCAGGGCCGGCGGCCAGATTGCGTCCCCCGGCACGCACAATAATATCGTCGATCAACGTGCCGGAGCCCGCGCTGACGATCGGCGAGCCCCCAATCTGAAAAAAGACGCCGGGTCGGCGGTCGATGCCGGACAGAGCCTTATCCACGGCCGAGATTCGCTCAGTAGCATCTTTCAGCAATCGCTCGGCTTCGCGCGCGGCCCCGATCAATTCCCCCAGTTCCTGAACCGTTCGGAGCACTTCGTCGAGATTCTTCGGGTCCATTGCGTACACGGGGATACCGAGGGATTCCAGCCTTAAAACAGTCGCCTTCGGGTTCCCATCTTTGACCGCCAGACATAAATCAGGACGGAGGGCGGCGATTCGTTCCAGGTCAAGATGCACATAGGAACCCACGCTGGGGAGATTTCGGGCCTCCGGAGGGAAATCACAGTGCCTTGTAACCCCTACCAGGTTTCCCCCCCGGCCGAGGGCGAAAATCAATTCAGTGATGTTCGGTGCCAGGGATACGATTCGCTTCGGATTCTCGGGAACAGGACTTTTTGGAAGAGGGCGCTCAAGCGTGGAGCCGTGAGCCGTGGCTGAAAGGATCGAAAAAAGAAGAGTCAATCCATAATAAGTAAATCTTCTGCCGGTTGATCGCCACAACGAGTCCACCCCCTCCCACTTCTTTAACCGCGTGCAGGCCGGATCAACGAAAGTTTTCTGTCTATATTGTTTCTTATCCATTGTTCATCCCAGAACTCGATCGGATTTACGAACACTCCGTTGATCATGATCGAAAAATGAAGATGATCACCTCCGGCGAGGCCTGTTTGCCCGCTGATCCCAATGCGTTCACCGCGTTCTATGAATCGGCCCACCTCTGTGTCGATGCTGCTTAAATGCGCATAGAGTGAAGAAATCCCCTGTCCATGATCAAGGATCACTGTCAATCCGTAAATTCCCAGCCTTTCGGCGAATACCACCCGCCCGCTGTTTGCGGCCTGAATTTCGGCGTTGGCGAGCGAGGCCAGGTCGACTCCCATATGGGTTTGCCTGTCGATTGTCTTGTCCTGGTAGACATAAACTCTCTCGTCTCCGAATCCTGCCATGGTCGCTGCATTTTTCATACGTATAAATACACCATCCCAGAGTTTTTCCACCGAGGATTCCGCGCTGACCCTTCGGCAGGTCTCGTCGTTCTCGACCCTCAACTCCCGGTTTATCTTTAAAAATTTGTCAACCGGGCGATCGGCGCCGGAAAAATCCACGTGAGCGAATTCAGGGAGGATCTTTTCGATGAAACGGTCCGAGACCGTCATCTTTTTGACAGGAAAATTTTTTCGCCTGATTAGATGATTGAAAGAACTCCTGGTCGAATTCCCGGCCCGGTCACCGGCATGAAGGTATACTTCACCCTTCGGGTCCATTCCGGTTGGAACGGCGAAGTAGCATACCATCGAGCCGGGCGTGAATTCCTCTCCGGCCGGGTAACCGGGGAAAAACAGGTCGCCTGCATAAACCCCGCTCCGAACGGTATCGGATGACTGCCGGTAAACCACCAGTCCTGTGCCGCCCTGGTTTATGTAATGGAGCCGGCTTATGGGCCTTATAGACGGAGGCGTGGTGTCGACGATCATTTCGTGGACAACGACGGAGGTGTTGCCGTCACCGCTGTTGCGCCTGGAATAATCCGATACTTGGACGGTAACCCTTATTTCACCTTCGGCAAGGTGCATCAGGGATGGGCGCATTTTGAAAGATACGTCGGCTTCGCGAGTGCCGTGTCTGTTGGCCAGACCTTCGAAAGGAAATTCCTGTTCGATGACTTTGAATGTCCGGCCTTCCTGGGCTGCGGTTACAAGGATGCGTTTCAGGCCGCGTTTGGCGTCCGCGGCGTGCACACTTAACTCCGTCTCACCGGTTATGTAGTCAGGAAGGGGAGTCAGCGTCACTTCCGGCTTTTCACCTTCAAACACATGCATCAGGAACCATCCCAGAAAAGCGGCGAGTGCGACGATCACGGCCACCATTGCGATAGGTCCGATATTTCTTCCTTTTTTCATCATAACCTGCTTTCTTCCAGGATTCGGGCCAGCCCCTGCGTGATCGAACAGGAGCCGTTTTTTTCTGCACGGACACTATCAAGGAATGTCTTTAAAGGCAATTGTTTTGAAATTCCGCGTGCCGGTCTGCAACCATCTCACGCACCCGTTCCATGATTTCCACCGGATTGAGACGGGTGAAACGGCGGTTTCTAAAAACCGCGGCGCCGTCGATGAAAACATCCCTCACGTCAGAACCTCTGGCCGCATAAACGAGCGCGGAATACGGATCATAGAGCGGGCAAAGATGGGGCGCCGCCATGTCGATAATCATAAGATCCGCACGTTTTCCAATTTCCAACGTTCCGATCAGGTCCCCGAGGCCGAGTGCTTCCGCGCCCCAGCATGTCGCCATCTTCATCACGGTGCGGGCATCCAGGCTGGTTGGATCCTTCTCGCTCATCTTGCTGAGCTTCGCGGCTTTATCCATTTCCCGGAACATGTCCAGGTCGTTGTTCGATGCACAGCCGTCGGTTCCAAGCGCCACATGCATGCCCGCTCCGATGTAACCTTGAACCGGCGCGACTCCGGAGCACAATTTCATGTTGCTTTCAGGCGTATGAACGATTTTGACACCGTTTTCCCTGAGCCGCACTGTTTCATCCTTATCGATGTGGACGGCGTGGACCGCGATCAGGTCAGGGCCTAAAATCCCTGTTGATTCAAGGTATTCGACCGGTTTCATTCGATGACGGGTTTCAATTTCCGCTCTTTCGGACAGGGTTTCGGACAGGTGGATCTGGATTGGAACACTGTGGCCCCGGGAGATTTCGGCTGCACGCTTTAACGTTCCCGTCGAGCAGGTGATGGGGCTGTGACAGAACAGCCCGGGAGTTATAAGGCTGGAGAGACTATGGGTCTTTTCGATGAACGAGGCCGCGGCGTCTATGTTTTTTTCAGGGTCTTTTATGCCCGGTGCAGGAAAATCTATCACTCCCTGGGCGATCAGCGCCCTCATTCCGCTGTCTGAAACCGCTTCGAGGGTTGATTCAGGGAAAAAATAACCGTCTGCGAAACAGGTTGTGCCCGAAGAAATCATTTCCAGGCATCCAAGCAGTGCACCCCAGTAGACTGTTTCCGGTGAGAGGAAAGCGGCCTCTGCAGGAAATATTTTTTCAAAAAGCCACCTGCGGAGAGGAAGATCATCCGAAAAACCGCGGAACAACGTCATGGCAAGGTGGGTGTGAGAATTCACAAGGCCGGGCGCCACAACGCAGTCCGTTGCATCCACCACTTCGGGGCGGGCTGGTTCTGAGAGATCGGACTGCCCGCCGATAGCTTTGATTATGCCGTCGGAGATTTGTATTTCTGTGTCTTTGAGAGGCCTGAGATCACCTGTCATCGTCAGGACCGTACCTCCCCTTATAACCACCAGCCTTTTCCCTGATTTTTCGCTCACGCCGAACTCCCGTTTTGTTTCATCCATTTGCTGTGTCTCCATTTTTTGATGGCCTCGTAAAACATTTCAATTGGAAATTCTTGTTCCAACTGTTTATGTTGTCAATGGTGGACGCGGAAATTTCTTGACACAGGCGAGGTTATTCGAAAATAGTTGCAGATCGTGCATCCGGGATAAAAAATTTTTGGCCTGCAAGGAGTCGATGATGGCGGTCGTAAAACCTTTTCGCGGAATAACATATAATTTTGAGAGGTTCAGTGATCTCGGTCCACTGGTGACCCCTCCCTATGATGTGATATCTGCATCCGAGCAGGAAGAATTTTATCGTGCCGATCCATATAACGTGATACGCCTGGAGCTCGCCCGGGCCAAGCCCACCGACTCCGAAAGCGATAACCGCTATACCAGGGCGGCCGAAACCTTTCGGAATTGGCTGCGGGAGGGGGTTTTGCTCCAGGCCCGGAAACCTTGTTTCTACATCACCGCTCACAGCTACCGGGTCGGTGAGGACCTGCGAACGAGATGGGGCATCATCGCGCGGGTCAAAATAGAAGAGGAGGGAAGTGATGTCATTCTTCCCCATGAACAGACGTTTCCCGCCCATAAAACAGACCGTTTAAAACTTATGGAAGCCTCCCGCGCACAATTCAGCCAGGTTTTTTCGGTTCATGAAGATCCGGAAAGCGTGCTGCAGAGCATCTTTTCATCCTGTGAATCCATTCATCCGCAGGCGTCATTTTCGTTCAAGGACGGCTCCTCGCACCGTATGTGGACGATGCCCGATACGGAGACGATGCGGACGATTCAAAACGCTTTCAAGAACCGCCCGCTTTATATCGCCGACGGGCATCACCGCTACGAAACCGCCGGAAATTACAGAAATACGGTGCGGGGAAAGGGTGTTGCCGCAGAAGGTGACGCGCACGAATACGTGATGATGTATCTTTCCAGCATCGATGACCGAGGGTTGACGATCCTGCCGTATCACCGGCTGCTTACAGCGAATGCTCCATTTGACCCCGATGCTTTCGCTGCCGGGGCGTCCGAATATTTCACCGTGGCTCCCATTCGCATGGAGGGGGTGAATGAGGCGGGCGCGATCGGAGCAGGATTGGCAGAAGCCGGCCTGCAGAGCCCTTCGTTTGTTGTGTGCACCCGGAGGGGGGGGTGCTGTCTGCTGAAGCTCAAACCCGGGGCGTTCGAGCATATGCCTGAGGACATGCATCCGGCTCTGCGCAGGCTTGACGTCCAGGTGCTCTCCGAGCTGGTTTTCCAGAAAACCTTAGGTTTCACGACGCAGGATATGGGAAACGATCAATTGTTTCGTTTCGACAGCTCGATTGAAAGCTGCCTCGCGAAGGTGCGTTCCGGGGATGCAGAAGCGGCGTTTCTGCTTAATCCCACCCCGATAGATGACGTCAGGGAAGTGGCCGGGGCAGGTCTCGTGATGCCCCGGAAGTCCACTTTTTTCCATCCTAAAGTATTGACCGGGCTGGTTTTGAATCCGCTCGAGGATTATGAATCGAGATAAGAAGTCCGTTGTCCTCCTCGGGCCCGGTGAGCGGGTCGACCGTTTCCTGGACGGCCGTCTTTCCCTGATTCAATCGAAAACAGGCTACCGATTCAGCATCGACGCCTTGCTTCTGGCCGATTTTGCGACGATCAAGGAAGGAGACTTGCTTGTCGACCTGGGCACGGGATGCGGGGTGATAGCCTTGATATTGCTGTTTTCACGGCCGGTGAAAAAAGTTTGGGGCCTCGAAATCCAGGATGAGCTATCACGCCAGGCTGCCCGGAACGTTGAAATGAACGGCTGCTCCGCCCGGATGGCGGTGGTTCGTGGGGATATCACGCGTGTTCCGTTCAGACAGTGCTCTATCGATGTGGTCATTTGCAACCCTCCTTACCGCAAACCCAGGAGCGGCAGGGTCAACCCCGATCCAGAGCGTGCAATAGCCAGGCATGAGATATTGACAGGCCTGGGAGGGATCGTCCGGGCCGCTTCATTCCTGTTGAAACCCAAAGGGAGGTTTGCAATCATCTATCCGGCCGAAAGATTGGTGGATCTTTTTGCCCATCTCAGGCGGTTCAACCTCGAGCCCAAGCGGTTGAAAGTGGTCTATCCTTCGGTTCGAGCCGGGGCGAAGCTCGCGCTGGTTGAAGCGACGATGGGTGGGAGACCGGGACTCAAGGTTGAGGCGCCTGGTTTCGCCTGATCTGTCAAAGTTTGGAAGGATCGGTGCGGAATTCAATCCGGTGGACGGCCCGTCTTCCGAGCGCCGCGTTCAGGCTGACTCGTATTTCTTCAGATGAGAAACGCAGTTCGTTGAACCAGGC
>DSCZ01000128.1 GCA_011048855.1 Desulfobacteraceae bacterium
GCGATATCGAACAAGGCGACCCACTGGGTCGGAGACCAGTTGAACCACAACAGCATCATCCGTGCCATGAGAATCGCCGGGGTGCCGTCTGAAAACAAGAAAATCTACGACCACAACGATATGGAATCCCTTAAAAAATGCATGGAGGAGATCCCTTCTTCTGCTGACCGGGTCGTCGTTATTTTCGACGGAATCTTCAGCATGCGTGGAGACTATGCTCCCATCGAGCGTATCCAGCAAATCGCAGGCGATTTCCACGATCGTTTTCCCGGTGGTGTGATGACGGTGGTCGACGACAGCCATGGAATCGGCGCCTACGGGGCCACCGGACGCGGTACCGCGGAATTCAGCGGTGCCATGCCGGATGTGATCATCGGAACATTTGGAAAGGCGTTTGGTGTAAATGGCGGTTTTATCGCTGCAACCAAGGCTGTTGTCGAGGCGGTGAGGCAGAAAGCGGATACCTACATCTACACCAACCCCTTGAGCGTTGCGGACTGTGCAGCGGCCATCGAGGCGATAGACATCTGTGACAGCGAAGAAGGGCTGGAACGCCTCGCGCATCTCGGGAAACGCGTGGCTCAATTCCGCTCCGGCCTGAAAACACTGGGCTATGAATCCATTCCTGGACCCCACCCCGTGGTGCCGGTGTTGGTGCGGGACACCGACAAGGCCCATGCAATGGTCCAGTTCCTATTCGAAAAGGGAATCCTGGTGGTGGGTCTGACCTTCCCGGTCGTCCCCCGCGGGGATGAAACCCTGCGCTTCCAGTTAAACGCCGCACATACGGAAAAAGACGTGGACCTGGCCCTCAAGGCTCTTGAAGAATTCAAGGAACGGGGTTCCAGGTTATGATGAGGCCGGATGTGGGATTGACAAACGCGTTTCTCTGTGCAAATTGAATATTGAAAATTCAATTTTGACGGCGTCGTAAGAAGTCCAACTGCTGCGTTGCGCTTCATCCTTCGTCGCTGCAGCGTACTGTAAGTACGCCTCACTCCTCAGGATTCGTCCCGCTATGCGGGAAATCTTTTTCCATAGCCGCCTCATTCGTGAGTTCTTACGAACTCATCTTGATGGATTCGCAAGAAGTCGTTCTGTCGCCATTCCGGCCCCGATTCCGCCTGGACAAACCTTTATCTATTAGCCATTAGCTGGCAGAAAAAAGAACTAACTTAAAAAGAGCAGACGCCGATACCAATAGCTGAGGTGCGGGCCAGGCCAAAATTTCATTTCGGCACTCCAGATACTCCGACGCAGATACGGAGCCAGAGTCGATTACGACAACGACAACCGTTCCGCTTACGCTCCACTGACAACGACTGAACTCCAGGTGAATAAAGGCCGTGGCGGGGAAATTCGATGCGGGGGATTCATCGGGGAGAAGGGGCGTCATGCGGGAGGCTGCAGTGAAAAAGCCAAAGCTTACGATTGAATCCTCCAAGGTGCTTATTTCTTGATCGCGGTTGAAAACCCCTCCCACAGGGGATAGCCAGTCTCTCCCGGGGAGAACTACGAAATATGAAGTTCCCGCAGCGGAGCTCCCCGGTGCGGCCGGAAACGGAATGAACTACGTGGAAAACAGACTATACCGACGCCGATACCAATAGCGGAGGTGCGGACCAGGCCAAAATTTCATTTCGGCACTCCAAAAAGATCGATACCGACGCCGACGCCGATGGACCCAGTTAAATACCCTACGCTGACCCCTACGGGGTATTTAACCGGGCAAGAGGATTTCGCGGATACAATCCGCTCCCACAGAACATTAAGAAGACAGCGGATTTCGCGACGGGGACGTCGCTCCTACAGATTTTTATAAACGTAGGATGGGCGATGCCCACGCTACATATCCAGGCCATTAATCAAGTTCGTTGTTCATAGACCGCCGCGCACCGGCTCTCAAAGGCCAATTTCGATCAGATGCGGACCATGGGTTTGAATGGCTTCTTTCAGATGCCCGTTGAATTCTTCGGCGGTCGCCGCCCGTTCAGCATGGACTCCCATGCCGGTTGCCAGGTGAACCCAGTCTATCCGGGGATTATCCAGATCAAACAATTTTTCAGCTTTTGGACAGGCCCATTCCACCCCGACACGTCTCAATTCGCCCGCAAGAATTTTGTATGAGTGATTGGCGAAAAGCACCGTGATAATGTCAAGATTTTCATGTGCCTGGGTCCAGAGGGACTGTAGGGTGTACATTGCCGAACCGTCGGCCTGCATGGAAAATATTTTTCGATCAGGGCATGCAATAGCAGCACCGGTTGCCACCGGCAGGCCCTGCCCTATGGCGCCGCCCATGATGCTCAACCAGTCATGAGGGGGCGCACCGGTCATCCATTCATCCGCATTTCGACTGGAACTCACAGCTTCATCCGAGATTACCGCATTCTCCGGCATGAGGGCTGCCAGCGAAATCCACACTTTTTCAGCCGTGATTTCCCCCGTTGGCAGCGGGGGGCGTTTCATGGCATTTACACCATCCGGTTCCGCCGGAGCATGAACGGCGTCGGCAAGCATTTCAAGCGCCGTCACACCATCTTCCTCCGGTGTTGCCAGTGTGTGGACCTGACAGCCGTCAGGGGTCAACCAGTTTGGCATCCCCGGCCAGGCAAAGAAAGAAACAGGTGGTTTTGCGCCGACTAAAACGAGGTGCTTGGTGCCTTGCAGCATTTTCAGGGCCGGCTGAACGGGATACGGGAGGCGTGCTATGTTTACCCTTCCAGCACCCCGCTGGGCACGGCTGTTGACCCGGTTTGCGATCAACCGGGCATGGGTTGCCCGTGCAATGCGTCCGCCAAGCCACAAAGGCTTTTCCATCAAGAATGGATCAGCCATTAAAATAACAGTGCGCTCCCCCCTGCGTAATATCCTGGCAATTCGCTCAATTGTCCCAGGATCCACGGAAACCGGTTTGGGTATTTCAGGAGCTGGAAAAGGGGCCGCACTTTCATTCCATGAACAATCCGCAGGTAAAATAAGTGTCGCCACCCGGCCGGGGGGCTTTAAAGATGCGGCTATGGCAGCTGCAGCATCCTTCGGCACACTGGAGGCGTCGCTGCATGTCCGAACCCAGCCGGAAACGGTTTTTGCCATGGATTGGATGTCTGTAGCCAGGGGCGGATCGTGTTGCAGGTGATATGTGGCATGGTCCCCCACGATGTTTACAACCGGGCTTCTGGCACGCCTGGCATTGTGAAGATTCGCCAGCCCGTTTCCCAATCCCGGACCGAGATGGAGCAACGTTGCAGCAGGTTTTCCGGTCATTCTCGCGTAGCCGTCGGCAGCCCCCGTGCAGACACCTTCGAATAAACCCAGAACGGTGCGCATCCCCTCGACCCGGTCCAGTGCGGCAACAAAATGCATTTCAGAGGTCCCCGGGTTGGTAAAACAGACCTCGACTCCACCATTTATGAGCGTCTGAAGCAAACTGACAGCACCGTTCATATCATCCGTCCTTTTATATTTTGATGACACCGTAAAAAGTACCATCCCCGGCTTATCGGCGTCGGGGTCGGGATCGGTATCGGGGTCGAAAACCTCGCCAATCAAATTCCGATACCGATGCCGATAGCGAACCCGACCCCGAGGGACATCGTTGTTTTGACTTTTTACAAGGCCATCAAAATTTTATCTTCTGAATAAAGACATGGGGTGCACTGTGTCAATGAAAATGATATGTTTATAAAATCGGTTTTACGCGATCTTTCCATCGGCATCAAAGTTTGGCTCCGCTCCTTTTGACTTCGATGTCGATAGTGCCGGAATGAAATTTTCATCCTGGGGCGAATATTCCCCCTGGTTTATTCAGGAACGATTGAGGGCCTATGAATTTGTATCCATACGTTAAAAGTTTTTCCGGAATAATTGCATTCCTGCTGGTGTTATCTGCGTTTGCCGTACCAGTTTCAGCGGCACAAGAAAAACACCCCGAAATCTCGCGGTATTTCTTTTCCGGGGACGGAAAAATCACATTATACAGCGAAAAAAACGGCAGGCTCTTTTCCGGCGTTTACCGCAACAGTCCGGGGAACTATGACCAAAAAGCCTTGCGACAGATAAGCCGCTTGTTCGATGCGCCATACGAGCCTGCCTCCATGGCGCTTTCGCTGCGCCTTGTCGAATTTATCGATTATCTCGAAGACCGGTTGAACAAAGGATCTAAAATCACCATCACGTCCGGCTACCGAAAACCGAAATACAACACCATGCTGAGAGAAAGGGGAAACCTCGCCGCCAAGGCCAGCCTCCACCAGTACGGGATGGCCGCGGACCTTAAAATCGAAGGAGTAAAAGCTGAAAAGCTATGGAATTATGTAAAAGATCTGAACTTCGGGGGTGCGGGGTACTACCACGGGCAAATCGTTCACATCGACGTCGGCCCGGCAAGATCATGGGACGAAACCACCTCCGGGGTGGGAACTGGGATTTCCGACGACAACAAGCTCATCGGGATGGTCACCGACTACGATGCTTACGGGCCGGGAATGCCGGTCACACTCCGTTTTATTCGAATGACAGCATTCCCTATTCATGTAAATGCTGAGTTTTCTTTGTTACGGTGGAAAAAGCAAAACGAAACCGAGCAATGCATGAATTTCGTGCCGGTTTTCCCGGGGGGAAAAACAGGTACTTGTTTGGAATTCAAAAACATCGATGAAATGAATCATATAACATGGACGTTGCCGGTGGATTTAAAACCCGGACGCTATAAAATAGTTGCCCGTTTTTGCGATGATCTCTGGCCGGACATGCCCCCCCAGGTTCAAACTCCGGAATTTGAAATCAAGATTTTTGAATGAAATGCAGTCATTGCCGCTCCCCGGGAACCATGTTTTCCAAGCGGAAGCAGCGTTTTTCATTTGAACCGAAACAAACGTTTGGAAGGAGAAGTAAATGCCGTCATTGTTTGATAAAACCATAATTAAATCTATAACACTAAAAAATAGATTCGTTCGATCAGCTACATGGGAGGGGCTTGCCGATGAGGAGGGCAAAGCCACATCCGATTTAGTTAAGTATATGGAAGAACTCGTGCGTGGAGGCGTGGGCCTGATCATTTCCAGTCATGCATTTGTAAGAGCTGATGGCAAAGCCGGCCCCTGGCAGCTGGGTGTAAACACGGACAACCACACGGCCGGGTTAAGGGCCATGGCTGACTCTGTGCACCGGGAAAACGGCCGGATTTTTCTGCAGTTGGCTCATGCAGGTTGTCAAGCAGCCACCAACCTGACAGGGCTTCCGGCAGTCGGCCCATCGCCGATCATGGGCGGCGAGATGCCGTGCAAGCAGCTCTCTCAGGAAGATATCCGGAGGCTTTCAGCCGATTTTGCGAGAGCCGCCAGGCGAGCGAAAGAGGCTCATTTCGATGGTGTTCAAATCCATGCGGCCCATGGGTACCTGTTCAGTCAGTTCCTTTCTCCTCACTATAACCGCCGAAAAGACAGTTACGGAGGCTCTCATGACGGTCGGGCACGTGCCTTCCTGGAAACAGTAGAGGCTGTTCGCCGCGAGGTGGGCGGGGACTTTCCGGTATTTGTCAAAATCAACGGCGACGACACCCTTGATGACGGTGTCCTTCCTCAGGACATGGTCAAAACAGCTTTGCTTCTGGAAAGAGCCGGCATCGACGCCATTGAAATCAGCGGCGGTTGCAGAGACGGCCGCCACCCGCCGGCCCGAAAACTAAAAGCCCCATCTCCGGACAAAGAAGCCTATTATGAACATGCCGCCAGGCTGTATAAACAACATGTGAAGATTCCCTTGATCCTGGTTGGCGGGATACGTTCCTTTGAAACCGCCGAAAGGCTTGTTGACGCTGGAGTTGTGGATTATGCAGCATTGAGCCGACCCCTCGTATGCGAGCCGAATCTGATAAACCGTTGGCAGAAAGGTGACACACGCCCATCAAAATGTATTTCGGAAAACCTGTGTTACAATCCCATAAGAGCCGGCGAAGGCATCCGTTGTGTTATTGAAACACAAAAACACTCAATAGAATGATTGTCCAGGCAATGATTTCAGAAAAGACAATAAATGGATGGAAATGACCGCCTTCTTCACCCGGTCAATTTTATAAACACCGTCTTGACTCTGCATCGTGAACAGGAGATTTTCAATGAATACAAACCAGGATCTTTGTTTTTTAACCGCTACCGAACTTGCATCGCTGATTCGAACAAAGAAAGTTTCTGCAGCAGAGGTGATGGAAGCCCATCTTGCGCAGATCGAAGTAATAAACCCAAGGGTGAACGCCATTGTCACCCTGGATGCGGACCGTGCCATGGATGGAGCCCGCAAGGCCGACGAAGCCATAGCCGCCGGAAATCCAACAGGCCCCCTGCATGGGCTCCCTGTCGCCCATAAAGATCTCGTACCGGTCCAGGGGATAAAAACGACTTATGGATCAAGAATTTACAAGGATTACGTCCCCGAACAGAGCGCCCTGATCGTAGAGCGCCTGCAGAACGCCGGCGCGATTACGATCGGCAAGACAAACACCCCGGAATTCGGCGCCGGAGCCCAGACTTACAACGAAGTATTCGGTGAAACACTCAACCCCTACGATACCACCAAAACCTGCGGGGGGAGCAGTGGGGGCGCAGCCGTGTCCCTTGCCTGCGGGATGCTTCCGATCGCTGACGGAAGCGATTTCGGCGGATCTCTGCGAAACCCGGCCAATTTCTGTAATGTCGTTGGTTTCCGGCCTTCACCCGGCAGGGTTCCTTCCTGGCCCAATCCCACGCCGTGGTTTCCGCTCTCCGTCCAGGGGCCCATGGCGCGCACCGTCCGGGATGCCGCGCTGATGTTGAGCGCCATAGCCGGCTTCGATCCGCGCTCCCCGATCTCCATCACCGAACCCGGGGAGAAATTCCGGGAAAACCTCGATCGTGATTTCACCAACGTCCCAATCGCCTGGAGCAGGGATCTGGGAGGACTGCCTGTCGATCCCCGGGTCGCCGACGTTTTTGACAAACAGCGGCAGGTGTTTCAAGACCTCGGTTGTTCGGTGGAGGATGCCGAACCCGATTTTGAAGGCGCCGATGAGGCTTTCAAAACCTGGCGCGCCTGGAGGTTCGATCTGGTCTACGGCGGATTACTGCAGAACCACAAGGATTTAATGAAAGACACGGTCATCTGGAACATCGAGGAGGGCCGAAAGTTGAGCGGCCCCCAGCTTGGCAGGGCTGAAGCGGCTCGGGCCGCGCTTTATCACCGGGTGCGGACGTTTCTTGAAAAATACGAATACCTGGTTCTGCCGGTGAACCAGGTGCCTCCATTTGACGTGAAACAGCGCTATGTCACTGAAATAGCCGGGATTGCTATGGATTCCTATGTCGACTGGATGAAGACCTGCTACTTCATCAGCGCGACAGGCCTTCCCGCCATTTCGGTGCCGTGCGGTTTCACAGAAGACGGCCTGCCGGTGGGTATACAGATCGTGGGCCGCCACCAGGCTGATTTTTCGGTGCTCCAGCTGGCACACTCATTCGAAAAAGCAACCGGTTACTGGACTCGAAGACCTTGAACAGGTTTTACCCGGGAGAAACTCATGGATCACGCGAACACCTTCTACGAAATCGCCTCCATCCTGGCTCTGGCGACCATTCTCTGCATGGCGGGGCAGAAGCTGCGGCAGCCGCTGATCATCATGTTCCTGGCGGCCGGAATCCTCGCCGGCCCAGCCTTTCTAGGCATCATAGAAAGCTACGATAAAATAGAGCTGCTCGCCCATATCGGCATCGCCCTCTTGTTGTTCATCGTAGGGCTCAAGCTGGACCTGAACCTCATCAAAACCACCGGCCCGGTGGCCCTGGCAACAGGGCTCGGTCAGATAATTTTCACATCCGCATTTGGATTCCTGATCGCATGGGCCATGGGCATGTCTTTTATCAGTGCAGCCTATGTGTCCGTGGCGCTGACCTTTTCGAGCACGATCATTATCGTGAAGCTTCTATCCGACAAAAAAGAGATAGATTCTCTTCACGGCCAGATAGCGGTGGGATTTTTGATTGTTCAGGACATCGCCGCGATCCTCGCCCTTGTGGGACTTACGACTTTCGGCTCCACATTGACGGACGGGGACTCGGCATTCTGGTCAACGGCCATGATCGCGGCAAAAGGCATCGGGCTGCTCGCTGCTGTGGGGCTGCTTATGAAATATGTACTCCCGTGGCTTACCAATCGGCTGGCGAACTCCCAGGAGCTGCTGACACTTTTTGCGATCTCCTGGGCGGTGTTTCTGGGCGCTGCCAGTGAATGGCTTGGTTTCAGTAAAGAGGTGGGGGCATTCCTTGCAGGAATTTCTCTCGCCTCCACCGGCTACCGGGATGCCATCGGCGCAAGGCTCACAAGCCTCCGGGATTTCCTGCTGCTTTTTTTCTTCATCGATCTCGGTGCCCGGCTGGACTGGTCCACGGTCGGGGATCAACTGGGAGCCTCCGCCATATTTTCGGTTTTCGTCCTGATAGGCAACCCCCTTATTGTGCTGGTCATCATGGGGCTTATGGGATACCGGCGACGCACGGGTTTCATGGCCGGACTCACGGTGGCCCAGATCAGCGAATTTTCACTGATCGTGGCCGCCCTGGGCGTCAGCATAGGCCATATCACCAAGGAAACCATGGGGCTGATAACCCTGGTGGGCGTTGTCACGATCTTCGCTTCCACCTATATGATTCTTTATTCGGCCTCGCTCTACAAGTTGCTGTCAAGACCACTGAAAATCTTTGAAATGAGAAATCCATACCGCGAAGCCGCCATTGATTTCGTTCAGGCCACACCGGCTGTGGACATGATCCTTCTAGGCCTCGGGAACTATGGGACCGGGCTGGCCGACTGCCTGATCCGCCGGGGGAAAACCCTCATCGGGGTGGACTTCGATCCGGTTGCCCTTGAAAAATGGCGATCCCGTGGAATATCCGTCCTTTACGGGGAAATGGCCGACCCGGAAATCCATGAACAGCTGCCGCTTCACAAGGCTGCCTGGGTCGTGAGCACGGTCAGATCCAGGGAGTTGAATCTTTCGTTGTTAAACCTGCTCAAAACCCGAGGCTATCAGGGTAAAGTCGCGCTGACCGCCACCGATGAAAAAGAAGCCGGTGAATTCCAAAGATCCGGTGCCCACGTCGTTTTCCGGCCTTTCAACGACGCTGCGGAACAGGCCGCCGACGCGCTAAGTCATGCCATGGGCGTGTTACCGAAAAAAATCGACTGGCCGATCGCCTTCAGGGAAATCAGGGTTCAATCGGGAGCCAAATACGCCGGCAAAAAGATAAGGAGCATCCCGCTCAGATCCGAAACCGGCGTCTCTATCCTGGCCGTAAGTCGCGCCGGGCACGTCTACCACGAGCCGGGCTCTACGTTCCGCGTCCTTCCCGGGGACCGCTTGATTCTGATGGGATCGCCCGAAGAGCTGAGAAAGGCTGAATCCCTGTTGAATGAGCGCAAAGAAATCGCTGACGCCGGAGAAGGCGATGACCGTTTCGAAATCGCCGAAATACAGGTTTTATCCGGCTCCGACAGGGCCGGAAAGACCCTGGCCGAACTGCAGTTCCGCCAGACCTACGGCGTGACCGCCGTGGGCATAAGGAGAGGGGAAAACCGGATCATCAGCCCGAAACCCTCGGAACAACTGGAACCCGGCGACGGCCTGATCGTCATCGGAAGCACCCGGGCCGTTGAAACGCTGAAAAAAGAAGAACCTCTTTGAACGGTTTTCAAATGAACAACGGCACCAGGTCGAAGAGATTGACATCCACCAGCCCTTTGTCGGTGAGCTTCAGGTTCGGGATCACCGGGAGAGCCAGGAAGGACAGGGCCATAAACGGGTTTCCGGCGCGGCAACCCAGTTCAGCAGCGCCCCTCTTGAGTTTCCGCTCCACCGTGGCTGTATCGGCTGCACCTGCGCTGGTCATCAGGCCGGCAAGAGGCAGTGCCAGGGAAGCCGAAACCCTGCCGCCCACGGCGACAGCCAGCCCACCGCCCATCTCTTTTACCGCTTCCACCGCGCACAGGATGTCCGCCGGGTCGAGACCGGCCGCCACGATATTGTGGCTGTCATGCGCGATCGATGAGGCAAGGGCACCGGTTTTCAAACCGAAACCCTTGACCAGGCCCTGACCAATCCTGCCGGAGCCCTGGTGCCGCTCGAAAACCATCAGCCGGGCCAGGTCCCGGCCCGGGTCTGCAACCAAGAGCCCTCCGCCCTCCGGTGTGTCTTCCACCAGATGCTCGGTGATAATCTGGTTCTCCACAAGACCTATCACCCGGACCTTCGAGCTCCGCACAGGGACTTTAAGCCTCTCAAGGTTCAATTCCCCGATGTTCATGGGAGAAGCCCATCCGGGTATTTCCTGAACCGGGGCATCGACGAGAAGTTTACCGTTTTCGGCGGCCAGACGGCCGTTTTTATATACTTTTTCCGGCGTGAACCGATTCAGATCCGGAAGAAGCAAAAAATCCGCCTTGTACCCCGGGGCAATCGCTCCGCGGTGCTTCAAACCGTAAGCTTCAGCGGGGTTGAGTGTCGCCATCGTAATGGCTGCGACCGGGTCCAGGCCCAGGGATACGGCGCGGGTGATAATATAATCCAGATGGCCGGATTCTATCAGGTCTTGCGGATGCCTGTCGTCAGCGCAGAATGAAATCCGCCTCAAGGTCGCATCCCGCACCAATGGCAGCAGGTCCGCCAGGTTCCGTGCCTGGCTCCCTTCCCGTATGAATATTCGAAGACCCCGGGCGAGTTTTTCTTCGGCTTCATCCAGACGGGTGCATTCGTGCTCGGTTCCGATGCCGGCGGCCGCATAGGCACATAGATCCCGTCCGGACAACAGCGGTGCATGTCCGTCGATGGGCCTTTCGGAAAAAGCCTCGATTTTTGCAATAACTTCCGGCGCTGTGCCCAGAACTCCGGGGAAGTTCATCATTTCCGCCAATCCAAGCACCAGCGGATCCTGTAATAAGGTCGAGATCTTACCGGAATCGAGAACGTCCCCTGCGGTTTCCAGGTGAGTCGCGGGAACGCAGGACGGGGCCATGAAAAAGTAATCGAGAGGCTGTCCACGACTCATATCCATCAAGAGCCGGATGCCTTCGATCCCCAGTACATTTGCGATTTCGTGGGGATCGGCCACAACGGTTGTCGTTCCCCTTGGAAGGAGCACCTCGCTGAGCCGTCCGGGACAAAGCAGGGTGCTTTCAAGGTGCAGATGTGGGTCCATATACCCTGGGACAACAAAACGGCCGGAAATATCAACCCGTTCTTTCCCATCGTAGCGGCCGACTCCGGCTATCGTGTCGCCGGCAACAGCGAGATCCCCCTCCTCGATCCGGCCGGAAAAAACATTGACAAGCCTGCCGCCGCTCAAAACAAGGTCAGCGGGTTCTTCCCCACGCGCCACCCGGATCATTCGTTTAAGATTGTTCACATGTTTTTCCGTATATTCATAGCCAGGCGGATTTCCAGATCGCACTGAAGGCATCGGGAGGCTTCTTTGACCGCCTGTTCGGCTGAAAAACACCGATCTATCTCGACAAATGTTTTTCTTCGTTCTTCCAGAGGCGCTGCGGGCAGCTTTCCCCGCACCTGGTCAGGGAATCCCTCCGGTCTTTTTCCGTCGTAGGATCCGTCCCATTTTTCCTTCCGGCCGGACGCTTCAAGCATTCCGTCCCCGCCCAGAAAACGATCAATTTCGGCACCGGCCCGCTTACCGGCGGCAATGGCTTCCACCACTGTTCCGGGACCCGAAACGGCATCCCCTGCTGCGAACACTCCATTCATCCCGGCCCTGAGAGTGGTCTGATCGGCCGCAATGAGCCCCTCCGCAGTTACCAGTTTCTGATCGTCGCCCACGAACGACATATCGCCCTGTTGCCCCACCGCCAGGATCACCCGATCGGCCTTTATTTCCCGGGATTCCTCCCCGAACATCGGGCAAAAAGCCCCCTTTTCGTCGAAAACCGACGTGCATCTTACGAGTTCAACCCCTGTTACGCAACCATTATCTCCGAAAATCCTGCACGGCCCCCATGAAGGAAGCACCTCGACCCCCTCTTCGACAGCAATTTCTAATTCGCGTGGACTGGCGGGCATCTCTTCCAAAGTTTCCAGGCAGGCCATCGTGACCCGGCCGGCGCCCAGGCGAAGGGCTGTCAACGCCACATCCACCGCCACATTTCCACCCCCCACGACAACGAGATTTTGACCGGTTTCCGGTGCGCCGCCTTCGCGGGATGAAATCAGGAATTCAAGACCCCGCAATACGCCGTCAAGCTCAGCGCCCTCAAGCGGCAGTCTCCGGCTGCGCCAGAGACCCACGGTAATCAGCACCGCATCGTAATCTTTCTTCAGCCTTTCGAGCTCGAAATCTTCCCCAAGCTTCATGCCGCACTTCAATTCCACCCCGAGTGACAACACACCGCTGATCTCCCTGTCCAGCACATCTTCCGGCAACCGGTATGCGGGAATCCCATAGCGCAACATGCCCCCGGCCTTCTCTCTAGCCTCGAAAACCCTTACCTCGTGTCCCTTCCTGCGCAGAAACCATGCTGCGGCGAGCCCTGCCGGGCCTGCCCCGACAATCCCAACACTTCGCCCGGTATCGGCTCCGGCACGATGAATCGGCAGGTCTTCACCGACCTGGTCGGCGGCGAATCTCTTGAGCGCGCAAATCGAAACGGCCTGGTTGACCTCTCCCCTCCGGCATTCCAGCTCGCAGGGATGAGTGCATACACGGCCCAGCACACCGGGAAAAGGGACGCTTTCGGCTATCACCGAGAGGGCGGCGGAAGGGTCTCCTGCGGCGATCAAGCGAACGTATTCGGGCACATCTATGCCGGCCGGGCATGCCGCTGCGCACGGCGCCGATTCAGGGACAAACTCTTCGGGACCCAGCGCCCTCAGGGGGCGTATGATCCCCAGCACCGCGATCCCGTTCGGGCACACCCCCTCGCATCTACCGCAGGTTGTGCAGATCCAAGGCAGCCTGGTGCCTGCGATTTCGGCCACGAGCCCCAGCTCCACATATCTCAGGATCCTCCTGATATTGAATCCATCCGTGCCCGTCAAGGGGCAGGCCGAGCTGCAAAGGCCGCATTGCTCGCAGCTTCGAAACATTTCCACATCACAGAAAAGACGCTCGGCGAAGTGGGTCGCAAGGTCCATATTTCAGTTCCCTCCCTCTCCCAGCCCCAACTCCCGGACCATGTCTCTCATCGTCGAGGCGAACTTGGGGCCGTCGGCCGCCGAACACCAGACATTCCAGAGTCTGTCCGGTTCGAAGCCGTTTTTTGCCAGAATTCTTTTCGCACGCTTAATCCGCGTTTCGGCTGCATAATTACCCGAAATATAATGACATGTAGGAAACTCGCACCCTGCCACCAGCACACCTGCGGCCCCCAGCTCAAACGCGTGCCTGATCATTTTTATAGAAACCCGGGCCGAACACATCACCCGGATCAATCTCGCATTGGTCGGGTACTGGAGTCGGCTGACGCCGGCCATATCCACGCCTCCGAGAGCGCACCAGTGGCATACGAACGCGATAATCTTCTCTTCGGGGGAATCCTCGAGAGCCGCTTTTATTTGAGCCAGGATCTGGTCGTCGCTGTAGTGAACAATGGTTATGCATTCCTTTGGACAATCCGCCGCACACAAACCGCAACCCTTGCAAAGAGCCTTGATCACCCGCGGGTGCTTCTCTTCGTCCAGTTCGATGGCATTGTAGGGACAGCGTTTCCAGCACAGCCCGCAGTCGTTGCACAGGCTCCTGTCGATTTCCGCGACGATCCCCTCCGCCTCGATAAACCCGTTTTTCATCGGGATCGAAGCGCGCATCGCAGCCCCCACCGCTTCTTCACAGCTTTCCTTCAAGGTTTTCGGCGACCTGGCGCACCCGCAGAGGCTTATACCGCTCGTGGGAAAATCCAGCGGTCCCAGCTTGATATGTCGCTCCTGGAAAAAACCTTCGGAATCAGAGGAAACCTTCAACTGTCCCTTGAGTTCGTTGACCGTTTCATCCCCGGTGTACCCACTGGTAAGGACCAGCAGATCGCAGGGCAGCTCAAAATCCCTGTCCAGCAAAACATCATGGA
>DSCZ01000234.1 GCA_011048855.1 Desulfobacteraceae bacterium
CCGGTCAGCCTCCACAACGACCGCTTTGATTTCAACGATGCGGCGCTTCCGGTAGGAGCAGCTATGTTCGCCCGCATCATTCTTTCGAGTCATGGCACTGGAGAAAAACATTGAGTAAAATCGTCGACAAGGAAAAGCGATCGGAAGATCTTCAAGAGAAAAAACTGCGTGCCGCGAAAATTTTTGAAATCCTGGACCCTCTTTACACCGAAGAAAAAACCGCCCTCAAATACCGCACCCCTTTCGAGCTGCTGATAGCGACCATCCTCTCGGCGCAGTGCACCGACAAACAGGTGAACGTGGTCACGAAAACACTGTTTGAAAAATACAAAAGCCCGGAGGATTACCTGTCCGCGCCTGTGGAGGAGCTGGAAGCCGATATACGGCCCACCGGTTTTTACAAGAACAAAACCCGCTCCATAAAAGGGTGCTGCCGCGGGCTTATCGACCTTTACAAGGGCCGGGTTCCCGAAACACTCGAAGAGCTGGTAAAACTTCCCGGAGTGGGCAGAAAGACGGCAAACTGCGTGCTTGGCGCCGCGTTCAACGTCCCCGGCGTTGTCGTGGACACGCATGTAAAGAGACTTGCCACGCGGATGGGGTTTTCCGAAAGCAGCAATCCGGACAAGATAGAATCCGACCTCATGGAAATTTTACCTCGCGATCGCTGGCGACGTTTTTCAGATATCCTTATCTATCACGGCCGTGACGTATGCAAGGCCAGAAAACCGGACCACGCCCGGTGCGCGGTAGCAAAATACTGCCCGTCCCGCGAAAACTGAATCTTTATCTCTTTTTTACGGCCGAAACACCATGATTCATAATACATCAAGCTCATCGGAACGGAAATATCTGGACTCAATACTTGACGCCGCCCGGATGAAATGGGAGGACGAGGACCACCCCGCAGCGCTGGACATTCTTATGGATTTGACCTCCAGGTTCCCGCGCTATGTGCCCGCCTATCGTTTAATGCTCGGGATATTGTTGGAAGAACAATATCATCCCAAGGATGTCTCCCGATGCCTCGGACGGATCAGGAAATTTGACCGGCTGCAGGAATGGGAAAGGATTGAATATGCATTAAATGAATACCGACTGGCCCATTATAAGAGAGCTCTTTCGCTTTTGGAAAAAATCAGCCTGCTTCCGGAAAAAGTTCTGAACAATTACGGATATTCAAAACGATACATTACGTTATTCGCTGAAGAGTGCCGTGCCCAAATCGGTACTCCTGAAAAAAAAGCTGCGCCTGCCGGCCGTCGAAATTACAATGCCCGTTCCAAAAAAAAATCAATCGACAGGCAGGTGAAAGACAACGGCGCGGTTCGTATACCGGTGAAAGACGTTGTTGACCGGCCGGCCCGAACCGACGATCGGCCCTCCCGGACAATGAAAGTAGATGTTCCCGCAATTAAAATTTCGGCATTTATTCACAGCCCCCTCAACCTTCACAGCCGGTTTATATCCGGAGAAAGCTCTAATATCAGGAGCTATTTTCTCGCACACGAAACGGCCCGGCTTTCGCAGGCGGAGCATTATGACCACCTGGTCTGTCTCAGCACTTTGAAAGATGTAGAGCATTTCGCGTATCAGATCGAAACCGTACGAAAGGTGATGCGCAGATTCAGAGGCAGGGTTCTGCTCGCCGACGAAGTGGGGCTTGGCAAGACCATCGAAGCATGTATGGTGCTCAAGGAATATATGATGCGCGGTATGGTGAAAAAGGCACTGATCCTGACACCCCCGGCGCTGATGAGCCAGTGGTGTGAGGAGTTGTCCTCAAAATTCGGGCTGTCACCCACTTCGACCGAGACAGCCGGCCTGAGACAAAACCCTGAACACTTCTGGAAAACCCATAATCTCATCGTAGCTTCTCTCGCGATGGCTCGAAACAAAATCCACAGACCGCTTTTGAGCAGGATCGGATTTGACCTGATAATCGTGGACGAAGCTCATCATGTGAAAAACGACAAGACGGCCGGATGGGCTCTTATCAACGAATTGAAAAGCCGTTTCCTGCTTCTGCTCAGTGCGACGCCGGTGGAAAACAACCTGATGGACCTCTTCAGCCTTGTTACCCTGCTGAAACCTGGACAACTGGGTACTCGAACCTCTTACAGGAAACAATTCGTACTGCGGGGGGACCCCACCCAGCCCCGTAATCGGGAAAAACTCAGAGACCTGATCGGGGAGGTCATGATCCGTAATACCCGTGCTCTCGCCGATATCAAGCTCCCGCCAAGGCACGCTTCAACGGTGCTTGTGGAGGGTGAACCTGCCGAAAAGGAATTGTACACCAGGTTGACCGACCTGGTCAGGAAGGGGTTTCAATACAACATGTCCCGCTTGTCGCTCGGCCTTCTCCTTCAGGAAGCCGGCTCCAGTCCGCGGGCCGTAAGGAAGACTCTGCTCAAAATGGCCGCGCATTCAGAAGTTGACGGCGGGATAAAAGAGCAGATAACCAAACTGGCGAAACTGTGCGAATATGTGCCGGCCACATCCAAAACTGCCCGGCTGTTGGAATTGCTGCAGATGAGCAGCGAAAAGGTGCTTGTCTTTTCGCGTTTCAGGGCGACGTTGGAAGAGATAGCGTCGAGGCTTTCCGACACGGGAATAGGCTTTTCAGTTTTTCAAGGAAATATGAGCACCGAAGAGAAGGACCGTGCAGTGCGTAAATTTCAGGACGGCGCCGAGGTGATGCTTTGCTCGGAGATTGGAGGAGAAGGACGTAATCTACAGTTTTGTTCGACCATGGTCAATTACGATCTACCCTGGAACCCAATGAAGATAGAACAGCGTATCGGGCGTATCCACCGAATCGGTCAGACCCGTCCAGTGCACATCTACAATCTTTGCGCCGCCGGGACGGCGGAACATCATATATTGGAAATGCTGGATAAGCGGATCAACATGTTCGAACTCGTAATAGGAGAAATCGACCTCATCCTGGGCCAGGAGAATAACGAAACCGAGTTCGAGGAACGGATCGTCGACATCTACGCCAAAAGCAAAAGTGAAAAGGAAATAAAAACAGCGTTTGAAAACCTCGGGGATGAACTCCTTGCGGCAAGACAGCGGTATGATAAAATAAAGCAGCTTGACATCGATATTTTCGCAAACGATTATGAGGTATGATTCATCCGTTTGCTTAATTGAAAGCTTTCCAGCCGATTGATTCACAAGAAATGATGAACGATATTCTTCAGTTTACAAGCACCCTGATCGAAGAAAGCGGCGGCGCCGTAGATTGGAATCGGGCTGAAAACTCCTTCGAAGCCCTTCTTCCCGATCATGCCCGCAGGCAGCTTGGCCTGCCTGATTCCCTTGTGACCATTTCCGGCATGATTGATACGGACGAAGGAACGGCAAGTATTCCCATAGGCTTCGGAACCGAACTCCTCGATCGTGCGATACGCATGGCGCGTGACCTGGGATGCACAGCTTCTGTACGGATGCCCGCCCTTTCCGGCAGAAAGCAGTCCGAACCGAATCCCTCCGATTCCTTCGGATTCCCGAACTCCACCTACCAGGTTACAGGAAGTCACGACAGCTGGATGGACTACTGGGTGTGGTCCTTCGAAGTCACCGCCGACGCGGACGAACGGTCGGAAACGGTACACCATGTTTGTATTTCGTCCCTGGGGGCTGGTTGTCCTCAACTGCCGGAACTTATTTTTCAAAGGGCGCTCGAGTGGCAGCCGCTGGCGTTGAAGGAATCGGAGATCCGGAATCAAACACTTGAAAATCTTTTTATCGCGGCCTGTGACCGGGCACTCCGGCGTACCGACGAGCACCTGTCCGAATTCAAAGGAACAATCACCCGGCATCATGTCCGGGACATCCGCCGGATAGAAACCTATTTTCAGAACCTGAAAAGCGAAATGGAGACCGAAATCGAGAAACGGCAACTGCAAGGGACTGAGCTTAAGATTCGAAGAGAAAAAATCCGGCAGATCGAAGAGGAAAAAACCCGAAAACTGAACGCACTGAATGACAAATACAAGCTGCGGCTCACGATTCATCCGATGGCACTGCTCCTCGCCCGAATTCCGGTGAAGCGCTGTGAACTGCTTGTTAAGCGTCGAAAGGGAAAGCGTCGCATCAGCCTTGTATACAACCTTCTTTCGAGAAAATTCGATTCCATGACATGTGAAGCTTGCGGAAGGGATACCTATACTCCCGGTTTTTGCGATGAAGCCCTGCATGTTCTTTGTGAATCGTGCCAGACCCTTATTTTAAGCAAAAAAGCCTGCCCCGCATGCCGGGGGAACCGTCCACCATCAAAAGTGGAAACGGTTCTGAAACGCCTCGGCATAGAGAAAGCATAGGAAGTGCCCATCCGTAAATACCGGATGGCTGCAAACCAGGGGAACGACGCACAAGGAGGAATCATGATAAATGAAATGGCTGCAGGTCATCTGACCCGGGTCAACGAAAAGATTAAATACCTTGGAATGCTGCAAAAAGCATTGAAGATTCTGGCCTCTCCCGATGCACTGGACTCCCCGGGAAAAGTCGAAGAAGCGTGCAAACGGCTCGCACAAGCTGATCCGGCCGCCGTCGGCCTGGACATAGACTTCACCGAACTGCTGGAAAAGACGGCGGCAGACCAACATGAGCGTGCGGCGGCCCGGAAATCCGAGTTCGGGCGATTATTGAAGGAATCCGCCGGTAACAAAGGAATCGACTGCAGACTCATTACGACCGATCCAATGGAGTTTTCCGTCGACCGCTTCACCGTTTTGTTGAGTCTTGAACAAAATCTTGCATCCCTTCTTTATGCAAAGCTGCCGGTGGAAGAGCTGCCGGCAAAACCGGAACGTATCATTGCCGCCGTGGAAAAGAATCTTAAGACCTTCGAAGCCGGATGGACTTCCGAGCGGTTCTTTGAAGCTTTGTATAAAGCATATAAAATATGGCTGTCCGAACGGAAAGCTCCCATGGGTGAACGAGCTCCTCTCGCAGAGCTTCTGGCTTTTGTGGCTTTGTTTTTCCAAAACGACAGGTTCCGCACGGATCCTAGGAGCGCAAACTACCGGAACTATGGACGTGTACGGATGGCCTACGATCTTTCGAAGCTGAGGCGCAACGGCATCCTTTCCAGAAAAGGCCGCCGCCTGAATCTCGGAACCGCCACAGGTGTCTCCACGCAGGATAAAAAGGGTGTGCTCTTTGTTGAAGACAGCCCCGGACAGGGCCAATATTATCTCAGCATCTGGTTCTCCAATGTGGAAGCCTTAATACAGGAGAATGTAATATGAATGACGCAGCCCTTCAACCAGAGCTCGCAAGGCACATTCTACAGCGTGTGGGGGAATCCGGCCAGCCACCCGAGCAGGGTATAACCCATCTCAATGTCGGCAACAACTCCTATCTGCATATCCTGAACGAGGAGTACCTGAGCAGGTTGAAGCACAACCCCAGAGGTTCCAGCTTTAAACTGGTCCAGGGATATTACGGAGGGGGAAAGACTCATTTCCTTTATTGTGTAAGGGATTTGGCATGGAAACGGGGGTTTCTCACCTCGCTGATCAATCTATCACCGCGGGAATGCCCCTACGACGATCCGGTTAAGGTTTACTCCGCCGTCGCCGTGAACCTGACGAGCCCGCCGCTCGATGAAGGTGCCGAACCGACCCGCGGGCTCACCGATGTTCTGAGGGATCTGGCTGATGACCGCCTGAATGCGATGGGCAAGGAGCGGACCATGTTATGGCTCCGTCAGACGGCAGGCCGCGTGGCGGTGGAAAGCCATTCCTTCCGCAAAGCAGCGGCCGCCTTCATGGCCGCCCATATCGAAGGGGACGCCGCGCGTGAGGCGATAATCGAGCCATGGCTTCTCGGTGAACCTGTGCCCCAAACCGAAACCAGGCCTCTCGGCATTTTCGAGGCCGTGGATTCATCCACCGGGTTCAAAATGCTCAGGAGCCTTTCGCAGATCTTTTCCGGCTATGGGCTGCCCGGGATCGTACTGCTTTTCGACGAAGTGGACCGCAACCTTTCGCTCACCGGCAGAAAAATGCTCGCAGTGGGCGACAACCTCCGTCAGGTGATCGACCTGTGCGGTCAGGCAAGGCTTCCATCCACACTTTTCATTTACGCCGTTCCTCCTGAGTTCATGAGAAATGTGGTCCCCGATTATCCAGCCCTGGACCAGAGACTGAAAAGCCCTGTTCCTCTGGGTCAACGCAGCCCGCAGGCGGCGGTGATCGATCTGGAGCGTCTGGATATGGAGCCGGAGGCTTTTCTTGAAGCTATCGGCGAAAAACTTCAGGGAATCTTCGAAACAGCATTGGGTTGGAAGGCGGACGCCGATGTCCAGGCCCGCAATCGTGCCTTGATCGCAAGCACCATGGCGGCATATACCTTCGAAGTCAGCCACCGAAGACTTTTTGTAAAGACCTACGTAGATTTTCTTTACAGCCAGAAGTCTGAAGGGCAGCAGCCGATCACCCGGGAAGAAGCAGTGAAAATAGTTCATGGTGGCTACGCTCACCTTGAATCGTCCGAGTATGATGAAGAGGAGTTCCTGGATGCCTGAACGCCCCCCTTTGAAGATGAAGGCAGGTGATCCGATCCGCCATCACGAACTCGGAGCCGGAAAAGTGATCGGATTTGTCCGGGGCGGTCGCATCGTAAGGGTCGAGTTTGAGGAAATACCCGGGACGCGATGGGAAATCCCTTTAGAGGAGATAGAGGTTTTATCCTCTAAAACCGACAGTCCCGGTTCTCCTCAAAAGAAAAGAGCCCCCAGGCCTAAAAAGAAGCCTGAAAAAGATTCATTTGCATCGGATAAACCCGAAAGCACCCCTCGGGAAAAACCGGCTGAGGGCGTCGATCCGGATTCGGTCTCTATAACGGCACATCAGGCAATAGAGGCGCTTCGTCTCGGCGTTGTTCCTTCATTTCACCTGGACACCTACACCGTAGGCAGGGATATGGAGCTTTACGTGATTCTCCGGGACCTCGAATCCGCGGCCGAAAACGGCGGGCTCAGGGTTGTTCTGGGGGATTACGGAACCGGCAAAACTCATTTTCTCGAAATGGCCGAGCTTCTCGCCCTGGAAAAGGGTTTCCTCTCGACACGGGCGACCCTGGACAGCCGCGAGGTGATGGCCGACAGGCCCCGACGCATTTATAACATGCTCGCGGGCGGCATCCGCTATCCGGATGACCCGACACTGGAGCGCCGGGGCCTGGGGCCGCTTTTGCGGAAAGCCGTGGGGGATTTGAATCTGATCCGCCGATGGAACAGAAAATCCCATTCCGATTACCATCCATATCTGGCCCCCGCTCTTTTCTACATGGCCGTTCTGCCGTCAATCGAAAAGGGCGACGATCTGGAAGAACGCCTGGTGGACTGGATCGAGGGCTCGGAAGTGGCGAGCAACATGGAGTTGGAAGATCGACTTCGCAGCATGACGGGAGTAAGGAAAAGGCTTTATGCCCTGAAGGATTTCCGTACAGTTACCCATCTCTATACACTTATACTCGGAGGGATCGCTGAACTGGCCCGGCAGGTCGGATACAAAGGCCTGGCGATCATGGTCGACGAAGCGGAATTCTACAGTGTGCTTCGAGGCCGGGATCGGACTTTTTCGGACATCCTGTTCAAGACGTTCGCCGCGGCCTGCCTCCCGGCATCCATGCTTCGCTTCGACCCTGACGGCCTGCCCAGGGGAGGGCAGGCCATTCATCAAAGTTTTGCCTACAGATACGGTGAAAACCAGCCTCTCTACTGTATCTTTGCCCTGACCCACGATCCGGACGGAAAGTTACTCCTGGAAAAGGCTCTCCCCGCCGAACGCTTCATCGAACTCAAACATTTCGACAGCACGGACTACGTCATTCTTTCAAATCGTGTGCTTTCATTATATGCTCTCGCCGATTCCGGGTTCGCCCCGGGCCGTGACCTTTCTTCACTGATGGCAAAGGTCATCGAGCCTTGTCACCTGCACGGGCTCATTGAAAACCCCAGGCAGGCACTGAAATTTATCACCGAAATTGTTGATATAACCAGGCATTGTCCGGATAAACTGAAGCCCACGCTCAGAAACCTTGAAAGGCGTCTAAACGCAACCGGGCGATGACAAATTCCAGCGACATTGAAGCTCTGAAAGCCTTAATACCTAGATCCTGGCATGCGCTGCTTGCCGGATTCAACACCCCGACAGCGGTGCAGATTCATGGAATTCCCTCTATAATGGCCGGCAATCCGGTCCTTCTCATCGCCCCGACTGCAGCCGGCAAAACCGAAGCCTACACGGCCCCTTTGGCCGAAAAAATCCTTTCCGGCCGGGAAGACCTCTCCGCGTGGATCATTTCACCGACAAGAGCCCTGGTAAATGATCTGTCAAGGAGAATCACCCCACGCCTGGCTGCAATAGGGCTTCGCACGGGGCGCCGTACAGGCGAGCGGAAGGAAATTTCAGGCCCAAAACCACCTCATATGGTCATCACGACTCCTGAGTCGCTGGATTCGATTCTCGCTCGCACTCCCTCGATATTATCCCGGTCCCGGTTCATGGTTCTTGACGAAGTGCACATGCTGGCCGGCACTCCCAGGGGAGACCAGCTGGCCTGTCTCATTTCGCGGGTTCGCATGGTCGCCCCGGATATCCAGGTTATAGGCTCTTCTGCCACGGTGGATGATCCGGAAGATATCTCCCGTCGATATCTTGGTGATAACGCGGAAATCATCCAGATACCCGGGGTTCGGCCCATCTTTGCCGAATATATCGAGGGTGGCACCGCCGGGCTGGCCGGGGCGCTTTATCGTCTGACCCGACAACCTGACGGGGTTCGGAAAGCACTTGTGTTCGTCCGGCGTCGGGCCGATGCTGAAAGGCTTTTTTCGGCGTTCAAGGGCCGCCGGCCTTTCGGGGGCTCCGTTTTCCTGCATCATGGGAGCCTGTCAAGGCAAAGACGTGAAACCGTCGAGCACAGAATGCTCACCGGCACGGCCGGCCTGTGCTTCGCAACATCCACTCTGGAGGTGGGAATCGACATCGGAGATATTGATCTTGTAGTTCTGGCGGGTCTTCCTCCCGATGTATCTTCATTGCTCCAGCGCATCGGCCGTGGTAACAGACGCTCCAGTGTGGCGCGGGTATGCTGTATGGTTGAAAACGATGCTGAGCGCCTCCGTTACGAACATCTTATCGAAGCCGCCAGAAAAGGCCGCCTTTTGCAGGGACACTATACTTTCCGCCCGTCCGTCCTGGCTCAGCAATGCCTGAGCTTGATCGAACAAACACCCAACAAATGGATCACCGCCGGGGCGATGAGATCGAGACTTCCCGGCTGGCTGAAACAGACCGGGTGGCCGGAGAGACTCCCTGAACTGCTGGAGCATCTGGCGGCCAGGAGATGGCTTTATCCCTCAAGGCACGGAAGATACAGGATCGGGGAGAAGCTGGAGCAGGCCTTCGAACGGGGACTTGTTCATACAAATATTGATAGCAACCAACAGGTAATCGAGTTGGTGGATCAGGACACCCTCCAGGTGATCGGGTCACTGCCCAGGTTTTCGGCAAACGATGGGCCGGTGCTTCTGAACGGCAGGCGGCTCAGAATTTCAAGGTCCTTGAGCCGGTCCAAAGCCATGGTTGCAGACACCGACGCACGGGCCGCTTTGAAAGTTCCGGCCGGCCGGGGGCCTACGACATCCACCGCCCTGGCTCAAGATTTCGCACGTTTCATCGGCCTCAACACCCATGCCGTGCCGATCGTACCCATGGAAAACGGGGGCGTCGCGTTTTTTCATTTCCTGGGGGATTTATGGGGTTGTTTGCTGGGGGGGTTGATTGAAGACCGAACCGGCACAAGGCCCATCGCGGGAAACGCCTTTTGCCTCTTATTGAGCTCCGTCCCGGAAATTTTCCCCCTGAGCGCCCGAAACGAAGACATCCTGGGGACTGCACTACGTCATCGTAAAAGGCTATTCCGTTTCATTCTCGAAGGTCCGTGGGCGAAAGATATACCACTCGAATGGCGCAGCCGACACCTTCTCGACTGCCTGAACATCGAAGAATTCCGCAATGTCCTTAAGGCCTTTGCGATTCAAAATCCCGCCCCGCCCGGGTTGGAGCGGATTCTCATCACCCTTGCGCCCTCGCTGTTGTAAAACCAATGTACCCGGTGCGCGGTAGCAAAATACTGCCCCTCCAGCGGTATATAACAGCTACAGGATCGTTTCCCCTTTCATGATCCGTCAAAATCAGCCGTAATTTCAGCAATTTTGGAGAGAGTGGCGGCCGGAAGACTTTCGACCATGTGATCGGAAAGCAGGATCTCCACCTTTTCATGCGCCCGGTCGAGCAGGCTTTTGCCCCCATCCTGCTTCCAGCGGTCGTGGCCCGACCGGTTCAGCAGCTCAGGGCGCCACTGGGCGGTCCTGAAATGCGCAAGAGTATGAGGGTGAACAAGATAGTTTCCGCCCGGCCCCACCTCGGCGATGGGCCCGGCGGCCAATTCTTCTTCGCCCATTGGAAAGCCGCCTGAAAAACGTCGTGACATGCTTATCACTTCGTCCATGATCACCACCATCTCGAAGCTGCCGGCGAGACCGAAATCATGATAGCCCACATCATGGTTGAGGCCTGCCCGCCAGAGGCAGGAAAGCAGCGTCAGCACAGAGGCCTCCATCACGGCCTGCCCGTCGGGGACCTGGCTGTCGGTTGTGCCGGCGTACCCCCAGCTGGGCAACCCGTAAAATTTGCTCATATCAAGCGCAGCCATATACGCCAGATAGTATTCCGGGGCGTTGTAGGAACTCTGGGCGGTGGCCATATCCATCACCGCCGGCCCCATACCCATGATGAAAGGCGCCCCGGGTGTTTTCAGCTGATGGACCACGAGCCCGCACAAGCACTCGGCCAGGCCCTGGCTCACGTGGCCCGCGACGGTCACCGGCGCCGTGGCGCCTGCCAGGGGCGCCGGGGAGTAAACCAGGGGTATTCGGTGTTCCGCACAGAACAGAAGTTTAGCCAGGCTTTCAAAGGAATGGGTCAGCGGGCTTGTGGGTTCGGTGTAATGGATGATATAGGGCGCGGCGGCCAGTCTTGCGGCGCCGCCTCGTATGACCGAAGCGATTTCCCACATGGCCTTTAGATCCCGGGTATTGTGCGACGTACAAACGATCGGCTTCACCGAGTTTTCCAGCATTGCCCTGAACGTCATCAAAAACGCCCGGTGAGGCTCTTCGTCCGAAGGATACGCAAATGACATGATGAAATCCATCTGGTCCAGCGCATCGGCGAGACGCGCAGCGTTCCGGGCGTCTTCGAGCACGCAGGGGCGCCTCTCCATGGTCCTGGAATCAATGAAATAAATCAGATCCGAACCCGTCCCGAAATAAGCCTCTTCGCCGCCCAGCTCCATGCAGGGTTCCCCGCACCGGTTGCAGATCGTTATTCGGGACGGGGCCCCGGAAACGCACCGCTCGACGATTTCCGGCGGAATGGTGTAGACATCGCCCGCCCTGACACCGCATCCCGCTTCCCTGAGCAGCTCACCGGCCTCCGGATGAAGCACACGCATCCCTGTCTGAGACAATATCCGGGTAACGTTTCGGTGAACAAGTTCCTTCTGTTCCTTTGTCAGCATTGCGCATTCAGGAATCGCCTGCATTTTCATGTCGTCCTCATTCAACAAGTTCGAGTCGTTCGAGCAGCTCTGCGGTGGGCCGCCCGGAATCGTCCCAGCCCATCCGCCGATAAAAGTCGAGAGTTGGAGGGGCTGCAACCCGTTTTTCCGCCCCGGCACGATATGCCGGCATATCAAATATCTCCGGCAGCCGGTCCTCGGAACCATCGAGACCGCAGCGAAGATTCAGCATCCGTTCAAGCACCGCTGTGCGCTCCCCGGCCGCCATCAGTTCTTCGGGCTTGAGGTCCAAGCCGGTCAAGGCCGAAGCCAGGGAAGCTTCCCGGTCGAGAGTCCATGAGCGGCCGAGGCTCAAGACCGGTACCTTGCACAAGCCAAGGCAGTCCAGGCTGTAGGATACGAGCATGGCCCTGCGGACAAGGGCCGCCGTGTCAACTGCCGCTCCGGCCGCCGTGCTTCCACCTGTTTCACTGGGAAGGGAATACTCGAGTGCCGGATAGAGGTCGTTGAAATCCCCACCCCTTCCGGCCACGGCATAGGCCAGGGCCGTCGCCGGAAGGGCGCCCGGATGGTATCCCGAAAGTTCAAGGCCCTTTACATGAGCCGCGTAGCGATGGGCGTCACCACCCAGCTCCATGGCCGCCCGCCTCACCCCTTCCGCCAGCAGGTCTCCGATCCCCTCCCGTTGAACGATAAGACGGATAATTTTCTCCATGGCCTCCGCATCCCCCCATACCGGAGCAACGCCCGGCCGCCGGGGTAAAAGACCCCGTTCGTGGAGGTCCATGGCGAATGCAAGCACGCCTCCGGTCGAAATGTTATCGATCCCCAGGCGGGAGCAGAGATTGTCAAGGTGGACGACTTTTTCGAGATTTGACAGGCCGCACCGAGGGCCGAGAGCCATGAGCGGCTCGAATTCAGGCCGTACGGAACGGCGGGGCAGTCCGGGAATTTCAAGCTCGGCCTTGCACTTCACCGGGCATCGTGGGCACCCCCTGCGTTTTATCACGCCGGCGGTTAAAAGACGGCCGTCGAGTCGTGAAATACTACCGAAACGCGTGCTGCGAAAATTGAAAGCAGACATGATCCCTGCATCGTGCGCCCACTTCAAATAGCCGGCGCCTCCATGGGCCGAAAGAAATGGAAATTCGGGGAAACGCGCTATTTCCTTTGCATATCCCGCCGTGGCGGCCCGGCTGCCGGAACCCGCCGGTCCTCTTCCGCCCGGCACCCCTTGGACGACGATCGCTTTCAAGCCTTTGGCTCCCATCACGGCACCCAGGCCCGTACGGCCCGCTGCATGGTGACCGCCCGCCATGATGCAGGCGAATCGAACGCCGTTTTCCCCTCCCGGACCTACAGCGAGCACTGATGAGTGCTTCGTCCCGGCCTCTTTCTGAAGAACCCGGGCGGTTTCCACGGTATCGGCGCCCCACAGCGCCGGGGCCTGGACCACCCGGGCTTCGCCCCCCTGTATCCAGAGCACCGATGGAACCTCCGCACGGCCCCGGATAACCAGCGCCCTTATGCCCTGGCCCACAAGCCGCTCGGCCGTCGATCCACCCACATTGGAGCTTCCAAGCAGGCCTGTGAGAGGAGAACGGGCCGTGACGTGAAGCCGGGAAGCGGCCGGCGCCCCCATCCCGGCAAGCATCCCGCAGGAAAGCAGCAAATCACTTCCAGGCTCCAGCGGATCAATCTTTTCGATATCCGTCATTGAGAAATACCATGCATTAAAACCCCGCCCGAACAGCATCATCCTTTGCGCTTCGGCCGGAAACGCTGTTTTCTCGACATCGCCGGTGTCTAGATTTACAAATATAATTTTTCCTGCTGCATCCATCGCTTCGAGCTTTGATATGGATTAAAACCTTTTAAAACAAGCTTTTCAAAGAATCCGGACGGCCCGCTGTATTCCGACAAGGAACAATGCCTCAACCTGTTGGAGTTGTAAACCCAAAATTTGAAGATGCCGGAGGGGAGCCCCCCCGGCGCAGCCGGAATCGGAAGGGGCTACATGAAAAACAGACGATACCGACGCCGATACCAACACCAACACTTACACCAACACCGGCAGTGCGGGCCAGGCCAGAATTTCTTTTCGGCACTCCAAAAAGATCGATGACGATTACGACAACGACAACCGTTCCGCTTGCGCTCCACTGACAACGACTGAACTCCAGGCGAGTAAAGGCCGGGGCGGGGACGTCGCTACTACAAAACATTAAAATTAAAATCCAGATCGGCAGTGTGGGAGCACTTTGTAAGTGCGATTATGGCCCGCAACTGCATATAATAATAAGGATATCGCGGATACAATC
>DSCZ01000397.1 GCA_011048855.1 Desulfobacteraceae bacterium
CCTCTTGAAGGAGCTTCAAGCCCTGGAGTCCTCCCTGCGGATCAGCCTCAAGGAGGTTGAAGCATGAAGATCCTTATCGTTGAAGACGATCCCGTCTCCATGAGGGTGTTGGAGGCCTTTCTTGAGGATTGGGGATACGAGGTCGTGACCGCCCGAAACGGAAACCAGGCATGGGAGTCGCTTCAGGAATCGGATGCGCCGAGTATCGTTATTTCGGACTGGATGATGCCCGACATGGACGGGCTTGAATTATGCTCCCGGATACGCGGCAGGGAGGGGTCGGCATACATCTATTTCATCATCGTCACGGCAAAGACGGGAAAAGAGGACCTGATTCTGGGAATGGAGGCCGGAGCGGATGATTACCTTGTCAAGCCTTTCAACCATGATGAGCTGAGATACCGGGTCAGGGTGGGCCGGAGAATCATCGATCTGGAAAGGCGCATCCTGCAGCTGGCCAGCACGGACCCGTTGACGGGCATATTGAACAGAAGGGCCTTTATGGAGAGGTTGAAGGCGGAGCTTGAGCGGGCCGGACGGGAGAATACCCCTCTGTCCATCATCATGGTGGACATCGACCACTTCAAGATGGTCAATGACGAACACGGCCACCAGGCGGGGGACCAGGTACTTCAGGAATTCAGTCGACGGTTGATGAAACCGGCAAGGCCCTATGACTTCCTGGGCCGTTACGGCGGGGAAGAGTTTATCGCCTGTCTTCCCAACACCAATGAAGCGCAGGCACGATCGATTGCGGAGAGACTGCGACGCGGTGTAGAGGAAATGGTGATCTCCCGGCCGGATGGTGCGAAAATCGCGGTCACCGCCAGTTTCGGCACCGCCTCATTCAGGGCTGAGGCCGGAAACGATGATGTGGATCGAATCATAAAAAGGACCGATGATGCCCTTTACAAGGCAAAACGCGAGGGAAGGAATCGCGTGTGTGCATGGGAGGATGGGGTGTTCTGAGAAATGAACGCGTCGCCTTGAGAGCGAGGATGCGTAAGCTCGGAATGCTCCGGCCGGAGACCAGGGAGTGAGATTGAGAAGAGGATCAAAGCCATGGATAAAAAAAGGGACAGGGCTATGGGCGCAATAATGGGAACACTCGTGGGGGATGCCCTGGGAGTAGGCCCTCACTGGTATTATGACCTCGGTCAGTTGCGAAAAGATTATGGAGAATGGGTCGATAATTACACCCGGCCCAAACCTGGTCGATTTCACTCCGGTCTCGAAGCTGGTGAAAACTCCCAAACCGGACAGGTGGTAACCATACTGTTGGAGTCTGTGGCGGAGCAGGGAGGGTATGATGAAGGCGATTTCACGGCGCGTCTTGATTCTCTTCTTGATACCCTGGATGGTACCCCTCGGGGCGGGCGCTACACAGATCACGCCATGCGTGATGTTTGGCAGGCAAGGCAGGTACTCGGGCTACCCTGGTCCGAGGCAGGGAGCCTGTCGGACACAGCCGAAGCGGCAATTCGAACCCCTGTTTTGGCTGCGAGATATTACGACGATTTTGGAAAACTTATGAAGTTCCTGGCGTCCAATGTGCTGTTGACACATCGTGATCCTTTCATAGCCGGTCAGTCCGTGGCATTAGGCCTCATAACCGCCGGCCTTATAAACGGATACAACATTGGGGAGGTATCAAAGGCAATTTTTAAGTTTGCCCGGGAAAAAGGATTTGACCTGGTTATTCAGGTTCCCAAGAAAAATCCAAAGGAAGAAATATCCTTTGCCGACGCACTGTTGCAGCCTTCATGGTCATACAACGCGGCTCGAGATCCGGGCATCAGAATTGATCCCGCGGCCGCTGCATGCTCACTTTTCGGACTGGCCTGCACCCTTGGGTTCATGCTGCCTGCCGCCTATTATTACGCTTCCCGTTTCGAAACACTTTTTTACGAGGCGGTCATGTCGGCCCTGAACGGCGGGGGGAACAATATGGCGAGGTCAGCACTTACGGGGGCTCTTTCGGGAGCACAGGTGGGGCTTACAGGTATCCCGGAATATTTGATTAAGGGGCTTTACGATCATGAACGTTTGCTCGGTATGGCTGAAAAAATCACTTCTTAGCCGAATCAGGTTTTTCACGTGAGTAAAACCCTTTGATCCACCATCAAGATGCTGCAATAAAAATTTATTATAATAAAAAATATGATATTAAATAAATCCCTGATGAACTTCATTGTACTTTGTTTTGCCTTTGTCCTCACATCGGCGCTCCCGTCTATAACAAGCGCGGATATTTTGCTGGAATATGTGGCCCGAAAAGCCGGCGTTACGGAATCTACGATCGGGTTTGCTGCGATCAAGGATGACCGGATACTTTTTAAGGGGGCAGGATATTCAGGGCAGATCGACATTCTGTATCGAAGGGATCCAGAAGGCCTGGTCATTGTTGACCATGGTAAGCGCACGATGATGACAGTGGATGAGCAGGAGATCGAACGCATCAACCAGCAGGCACGATACCTGTTGCCCCTGGTGCAGAGTCTTGGGGAACAGATCGGCGGCCTTTCACCGGATCAGCGCAAGAAATGGCAAAAGCTTTTGGGAGAAGGTATCCCCCTTGACATGATAGCCAGGGCGGCGGGGCCGGTAGTGCCGACCAGCGTAGCCTCAACCGGGGAAAAAAAGGTGGCGGGCATGAATTGCCGGGTGGTGCAGATCATGCGTGGAGCAAAGCCCGTGGTTGAAATCTGTTTCGTCGATGCCGCTGCAATAAAGGTTTCGGACAAGGATGCCGAAACCATGTGTGCGTTTTTTGATTTTTGTGAAGGGCTCGCCGGGAAGAGCATGGTTGTGACTGGATTGTTCGGTCTCGCCCTGCCGGAGCTCGTTTCGTTTGATGTGAAGGGAATTCCGGTTGAACTTGTGGACTTATCGGGCAGGAACATGGGGGCCATGACCCTGGATCGAATTGACAGATCCAGCTTGTCTCCGGATTTCATTGAGCTTCCCGTTGGCTATAGAATGGTGCCATTGACATTATGGCCGTAGAATTCCATGAACCCGCTTTTAATGCGGAAAATTGGGGTTGCTTGACGGATTTTCCTTGACGCTTAAATAAGTTTTTTTGATAATTTATCATGTTAGCTCCGGTAAAGGGATTTCTTCCGTTTTAAACCCAAATAAAGGGAGGGAGCTGCCATGAGAAATCTAATAAACATCTTCGATGACTTAGGCTGGGAGAAAGCAAAAGACTATCCTGAAGACACCTTCATGAAAACCCTGCGGGACGATAAAGACGGGCGAACCATCGTGCTCAAAATTCCCAAAGGATTTAAAATGGCGTCTCATTCCCACGTTTACACGGAACAACATTTTGTTTTGAAAGGGTCTTACATGAGCGAGGGCCGCGTTTTTTCCGAAGGTTCCTTCCAGATTTTCAGCCCCAGGGAAGGCCATGGTCCCTTCGAGTCAGAGGATGGGGCCTTGATACTTGTTATATGGGATGGGATCAAGACGGACTAAATTTGACGCTATATATTAATGAATTTTACTTAAAAAAATAAAACCTCTCCTGAGTTTTAGTACAGAACTTCCGGAGGGGTTTTTTCCATACCTTATGCCTCTTACGATTTTGAGACGGTCGGCCTGTTTTTAAATCTCCGGAGGATACATATCTTCAATAAGACCGGCGTATTTTTTTTCCACCACGTGCCGTTTGAGTTTGAGTGTTGGGGTCAGCTCCCCGGTCTGCTGTGTCCATTCATGGGCGAGGAGGGTGAATTTGCGTATCTGTTCTGCTCTTGCGTATCCAGCGTTGGATGCGGTTATTTCCCGTTCGTAAAGCCTTTGAACCCGTTCGTTTTTTATGAGGGATGCCGTTGATTCAGCTTTAATGCCCACGGACGAAGCCCATTGAACCAGTTCATCGAATGCTGGTACGATCAATGCTGAAAGGTATTTTCTTTTTTCTCCGATCACGGATGCCTGTTCGATGAATCTAGAGACTTTGAGGCTGCTTTCGATATTCTGCGGTGAAATGCTCTTGCCGCCGGAGGTGATTATTATTTCCTTTATCCTTCCGGTTATCGTCAGGCAGTTTTCTTCATCGATTACTCCAATGTCTCCGGTGCGGAAGAATCCATCTTCGGTGAACACGGCTCCGGTCGCTGCCTTTTCCTTATAATATCCCTTCATCACCTGGGGGCCTCTTATAAGGATTTCACCGGAAGAATCGATTTTGACCTCGGTGCCGCTGAGGGGGGGGCCGACGGAGCCCGGCAATATTCGGTCCGGTCTGTTGACATGGGTGACCGGGCTGGTTTCAGTGAGCCCGAAGCCTTCCAGAACGACGATGCCGATGCCCAAAAAAAATTCTGCATCCTCCACAGACAACGCTCCTCCGCCGGAGACGGCGAATTTGAGTCTTTCCATTCCCAGGGCGGATTTCAGCTTAGAGAAAACCAGCTTGTCGGCGAGCACGTACCGGAGCGCAAAAAGGCCCTTCCTTTTTTTGGCATTACAGACATATTCGAGATTAAGGACCGCACATTTCATCGCCATCGTGAACAAAGCTTTTTTTATGGCGGAAGCGTCTTTCGCCTTTGAGAGGACACCGGTATGAATTTTTTCATAAAGCCTTGGTACACTGACAAGGATCGTAGGCTTTATTTCCTGCAGGTTTTCTTGAATCGTTAAAAAACTTTCTGCGAAGGCCACGGTCGCGCCCATTTTAATCGGCAGGTAAAAACCCGCAGTGCGCTCCAGGGCGTGGGAAAGGGGCAGGAATGAGAGGAACAGGTCTTCGGGTCCGAGTCTACCAGAAAAATCCGTCATGATCTGGTTCACGTTTGAAAGAAAGTTTCCATGAGAAAGCATGACTCCCTTGGGCGGCCCCGTAGTTCCGGATGTATAAATGATCGTCGCTGTATCCTCCAGGCGAAGGGCTTTGAGCCCGGCTTGGAACAGTGAGTCGCTCTCAGCCCTTTTTCCTTCAGCCAGGGCGCGGTCGAAAGGAACGATTAAACCATCGGAAAGAGAAGGCTTATGGAACGGAACGATGGTTTGAAGCCTGGGAAGGCGTGTCCGGAGGTCGAAGACTTTTTGCAGGTGTTCTTCGTCTCCGGTGAAACACAGCCTGCTTTCTGAATGCTCCAGGATGTACCGTGCTTCTTCTGCAGAATTGGTTGCGTAGATTGGAACATCGACCGCTCCGATGGAAAGCGCAGCAAGATCGGCGATCCACCACTCGAAGCGGTTTGGGGAAAAAATCGCGATGCGGTCGCCTGGGCGGATGTCCCGGGAGATCAAAAAGCCGGCCAGGTCTTGAACCATGGTTTGCATGGCTGCCCAGGAAAGGGGTTTGTAGGTGCTCCCGGTTTTGTAAAGGACACATGTCCTGTCCCCGTATCTGCCGGCTTGGTTTTGAAATACTGCAGGGATCGAGTTTTCAATCGCGGTTCCCATAAAAACCTCCATTTTTGCATCTAATTCGGGGAACCGACCGTTAAATGCGCGCGAATGCAGCGTGTCTGCGGTGGAACCGCCGTATCGTTCAAAATTACAGCATTATTTTGGAATGGGCATATGAATATATGCCGGGAACCATACCGATTCCATTTATAGCACAGATTCCGTGCAATTGGCAGAGCAAATGTCCGTTATTTGAAAGTACTTCTTGAATATCGAGATCTGTTCAGGTATCCTGACAACTTAAATCATATTCCTCTATAAAATCGGAAACAGCCGCGCCACAGGAAGGGGAAAAACCTGCTCAAGTTTGATCTTTGAGCGGGCAGTGGAGGGAATTCTATGAGGTTTTCAAGGAATTTCATTCTTATATCGGGGATCATGCTGATTTGCCTGATGGGTGGGGCTTGCTCGTCCCTCCCAAGGCTCAATGTTTCCTATTTGATGCAGGCAGTTGAAGAGTTTCCGGAACTGGAAGAAATAGATCTGAAGGTTGAAGATGCCCGCAGAAGTGGAAATATTTTCGGGCCTGCGGCTGCAGCCCAGCAGGGCGGCAATATTCAGATGGTCTCGTTGTCAGTAGGTCCTGCAGTTGACGATGTGAGGCCCGAAGGAATTTTCGATGTGCCGGGGTTGATGCGGGAGGCATTCGAACGGAAATTCGCGGCCGATGGTTTTAAATCGGTAACTGGGACGGCGGACGATATCCCTGTGGTGGTCATCGTGGTAAAGGATTTTTTCATCGATATCGTTAAACAAAACTGGACCGGGCGAATTGCATATGATGCCAAATTGCTTGTGGATGGTGAAATGAAAGTGACAAGGTCTATAGAAGGGACTGCCAGAAGATTAAACGTTCTCGGGCGCGGCGACGCCGATATTTTAATAGGGGAGCTGTTCACGGATTGTGTAAACAGACTGGATCTGCAGAGGTTGTTCGAGGTTGCCGGGGGGCTTTGAAATAGATATTAAATATGGATGCCGACGACAAAATTTTTGATAAATTTCAGGTTCATATAGACAAAATAAACCTCGAACTTCATGATGTCCTGACCTCGAAAGAGCCCCTTGCAAAGGAGATGGGCTGTTATGCGCTGCTGGGTCGCGGCAAACGTTTGAGGCCCTTGCTTTTCGTGCTGTGCGCTGAACTCTGCGGTTACAAGGGGGAAGATACATATAGACTTTCGACCCTTTTTGAATATGTGCATGCAGCTTCTCTTCTGCACGATGATGTGCTGGACAATGCTGAGGTAAGGCGGAGAAGGCCCTCTGTCAATCACCTGTGGGGGAACCATGCTGCGGTGATCGCCGGTGATTTTTTATATTGCACGGCCTCGTCTATAAGTCTCAGGGCCAACAACATGGATTTTTTCAGGATCCTTGCTGAAACGACCACGCGTATGACCGAAGGTCAGATCCTGGAAATGACGAATACCGGGAATTTGTCCCTAAGCAGAGAGGATTACTTCAAAATAATCACCTTTAAGACCGCCGAATTGATATCGGCGGCCTGTGCTTCGCCGGCTTTACTGGCCGGAGTGGATTCCGATACCGTAGAGGCCCTTGTAAGATTCGGAATCAATATGGGAATCGCGTTTCAGCTTATAGACGATCTTCTCGATTATACATCTTCGGAACTGGTTTTTGGAAAGCCTGTCGGGAAAGACCTCAGGGAAGGAAAAGTTACGCTGCCATTGATCTATACTCTGGAAAAATCCAGAGATGACGAAAAGGCCATGATAATTAAATCGTTCGGGCAGCGTTCGTCCGAAAAACCGGACTATGAGTATGTGATAGATCTGGTGAGGCGGTGTGGTTCGCTCGACAGGGTTTATTCGGAAGCCGGTGAATATTCCAGGCGGGCAGCCGGATGCCTCGAGATGTTTCGGGCCTGCCCGGCCAGGGAAAGCCTTCTTGAAATTAACGAATATATCATTGAGAGAAGCTATTGAGAGAGAATTATGGGAACTGTATTGGCGGTCGACCGGAATCCTGAGACGATTTCGGCTGTAATTGCTGCATTGTCGAGCGCTATTCCCGGCACATCGGTGGTGAATGTCGGCTCCGCGGCTGAGGCTGCGCGCGAACTGGCAGGCAACGGTTGCGATTTTGTAGTTGTGAACAGGGAGTCTCTCGGCGAAGAGGCTATGGAAATATGCAGGAATTTGAAGAAGGATGCCTGTACGCGAAACCTGCCGGTCATCATGCTGGTGGCAGGCGAAGGAGGAGCAGCGGCTTCGATGCCTACATCCTCTACATCCTGCGCAGACGTGTTGATGACTCTTCCGATTAATGAAAAAGATATCGCCGATCAGGCCCGGGCATTCCATCGCGCTGCCGCCGGAGGTGACCTGGCCTCGGAAAACAGGGCTCTCAGGAGGATACTCGGGGAGAAGATCAGGTCACTTAGAGAGCGCACATACGAGCATGACAAAAGGGTCAAGGAGCTTAACTGCCTTTACGGTATTTCCGAGCTCCGGGAACGGCCTGGAATAACTATAGAAGGAATCCTTCAGGGGGTGGCTGAGCTGATTCCGCCATCCTGGCAGTATCCCGAAATCACGTGTGCCCGCGTCATAATGGGGTACCAGGAATTCAAGACCAGTAATTTCCGGGAAACACCCTGGAAGCAGAGCTGTGATATCCATGTCCACGGCGAGTGGGCTGGAAAATTGGAAGCCTATTATCTCGAATGCCCTGAGAGCGGAAAAATGCCTTTCCTCGAGCAGGAGGATTATCTGCTGGGAGCGATCGCCGAAAGGCTCGGGAAAATCGCTGAAAGGGTGCAGGCTGAAGAAGCTTTAAGGGTTGAGCGAGACAATATCCTTTCGATCTTGATGTCGATGGACGACGGGGTTTACAAAGTCAGCGATCAATTTGTGATAGAATACACCAACCCCGCCCTGGAACGTGAATTCGGCCCACTGGACGGTCGCCTGTGCTACAATTATTTCAAAGGCCGGTCCACACCCTGCGAAGAATGTATGCTCGATCGCGTTGTGGTGGGCAGAGGGAAAGTCCGGAGAGAGTGGTTTTTCCAGTGCAACGGCAGAACCTATGACGTAGTATCTACTCCTTTGACCAACGCTGATGGCAGTGTTTCGAAGCTCTCTATCCTGAGGGATGTAAGTGCCCTGGTCAAGGCACAGAAGGCGCTTGAGGAGAGGGAAAGGCTTTACAGGAGTGTTACCGAATTCATCGCTGACGGCGCCGTCATGGTTCAGGAAGGTTTGATCCTTTTCGCGAATCATTCGTTTACCGAGGTGTTTGAATACGGCATCGATGAGCTGCGTGGTATGAGGACAACAGACCTTTTCGCTGTTGAGTTTCGGGATTTGTTCCGACGGGTCTTTGACCCGGGCGAACAGGATGAAACACTGGGTGGTGCCCTCAGAGGCGTTTGTGTGAGGAAAAGCGGCAGAGAATTCTGGGTTTCGGTTCACAGGAGCCTGATCGATCTCAAGAACAAACCGGCGATTCTTGCAACTATGAGGGATGTAACCGAGGAAGTCCACTGGGAGATGTCGATCCAGGAGGAGTCCGAGTATCTCCGGCGTGAGAATATCAAGCTGAAATCCAGCATCAAGGAACGTTACAAGTTTGGTAGAATAGTCGGCAAGAGCCCCCCTATGCAGAAGGTTTATGAACTTATTCTCAAGGCGGCCGGCTCTGATGTCAATGTGCTTATTCTGGGTGAATCCGGAACCGGAAAGGAGCTTGTTGCACGGGCTGTTCACGAGATGAGCGCACGGGCCGGAAAACCTTTCATCCCGGTCAACTGCGGCGCGATACCGGAAAGTCTTGTCGAAAGCGAATTCTTCGGACATCGGCGTGGAGCTTTTACCGGTGCCCATATCGATAAGACGGGGTACCTGGAATCGGCCAACGGCGGCACCCTTTTCCTGGACGAGGTGGGGGAGCTTGGAGTGAACATGCAGGTCAAGCTGCTGAGATCGTTCGAGGCGGGGGTTTACACGCCGGTCGGCGATACCCAGGAGCGCTATTCCAGGCTCCGGCTGATAGCCGCCACCAACCGTGACTTTAATGCCATGGTGGGTTCCGGCCAGATCCGTCAGGATTTCTATTACCGGATAAGCATTCTGCCTATTGTGCTTCCCCCGCTCCGTGAAAAGAAAGAAGACATCCCGCTGCTCGTGGAACATTTTCTTCGTTTGTACTTCAAGGGCAAAAAAATTCCATCGATACCGGCTAAGGTAATGGACATGTTTTACATGCACAACTGGCCGGGAAATGTTCGGGAACTGCAGGGGGTGATCCAACGTTACCTGGCAGTGGGAAATTTCCATTTTCTCTCTCCCAAGAACATGGGGCTCAAGAATTGGGAGGAGGAAGAAGAGGAAACCTTGGCGGAGCAACCGATGCAGGTCGGCGAACTGCGCGGGGCTCTAGAGGATTTCGAGAAACGTTTTATAAAGAATGCTCTGGACCAATGCCGCTGGCACCGGGGGAAAACTGCCGGGTTGCTGGGGGTGGATCCAAAAACCCTGTATACGAAAATGCAAAAACTCGGTCTTTAAATACCGAAAATCGGGCAATTCCTCCTGAAATATTATTGTATAATCTTTTAAGCAACTTACCTTCCATAATCTTCGAATGATCGGGTGTTAATGCCCGACTCCGTTCTTTTTGGTGCTGATTTATTTCCTTCTCTTCAAGTTAATATCACCAGTAAATCAAGCAACTTACATTTTGACGGCCGGGTTGGCACAGGTGTTGCTGTGTACTTATAGAATATAGATTCAGACTTTGAATCGGGAAAGGAAATCCTGTTGAATGAATGTGCTGGTGGTGGAAAGCGAAGCTCCTTTGCTGTCAAATATAGCCGGGCTTGTTCAGGGGTGGGGGTACCATGCGACGGCGGTTGGTTCGGGTCTGGAGGCCCTGTCCGTAGTACAACGCAAACCTTTCGACCTGGTGCTGCTGGATGTGTCATTGCCGGATATGGATTGCAGGGAGGTGATTTTGAAATTGAAGGAGACTCGTCCGGAAATCGGTATCGTCACCATGGCGTTCGAGAGCAGTGATAGACTGGAAAAGGAGATCAGGGCGTTGGGGATAGTCTATTACATGTGCAAGCCGATAAGCCAGGAATCTCTAAAAGATATTTTGGACCATATATTTTTCAAGAAGCACAAAAATAAAAGTCGTTAAAATAATATAAAAAATATAAACCTAATCTCGCAGTAATCATATTGAAAGGAGAATTTTATGGCTCAGCTTATAGCACCTCATGGCAGGGAAGAGACCTTGATGCCTTTGTTGCTTGAGGGTGAGGCGCGTGAAGCCGAGGCCGAGCGCGCGAAAGGCCTCAAAATGGTTTCGATGACCACGCGGGAAACATCGGACCTTATCATGCTCGGGATCGGTGCCTTCACACCACTCAAAGGATTTATGGGAAAGGCGGACTGGCAGGGAGTCTGCGACAAATTTACAATGGAGGACGGGATCTTCTGGCCGATGCCGATCACGCTGTCCACGGATGATGAAAATGTCAACAAGGGGGATGAGGTGTCGCTTCTGGACAGCGAAACCGGTATGATCATCGGGACGATGCAGATAAGTGAGAAATACACTATCGACAAAGAGCACGAATGTAAGACGGTTTTCGGGACCAGAGACATTGATCACCCGGGAGTGGCCCAGGTAATGGCCCAGGGAAAATACAACCTGGCGGGCCCTGTGAAGGTGATCAGCGAGAGTTATTTCCCGGAACATTTTAAAGAGATTTATCAGCGTCCGGCTGAATCCCGCAAGGTTTTCGAGGAGTTGGGCTGGTCCCGGGTGGCTGCCTTGCAACTTCGCAACCCGATGCACCGTTCTCATGAATTTCTCGCGAAGATAGCCGTCGAAGTGATGGACGGGGTTTATATCCATCAGCTCCTGGGGAAACTCAAGCCCGGTGACATTCCGGCCGACGTCCGGGTCCGTTCTGTTCAGGCTTTGGTGGACAACTGGTTCGTCAAGGGAACAGTGGTGCAGGGGGGGTTCCCGATGGAAATGCGCTACGCCGGACCGAGAGAAGCGCTTTTACATGCAGTTTTCCGGCAGAACTACGGTTGCAGCCATTTGATCGTCGGGCGGGACCATGCCGGGGTGGGAGACTATTACGGACCTTTCGACGCCCAGAAGATATTCAACGAAATCCCTGAAGGCGCCCTGAAATGTCAGAACCTGAATATCGACTGGACATTCCACTGCTATAAATGCATGGGGATGGCTTCGATGAGAACCTGTCCCCATGGGAAAGACGACCGCCTCCTGCTGTCCGGAACCCTGGTGCGCAAGACTCTGTCTGAGGGGGGAGAACTCCCGGCGGAATTTTCCAGGCCGGAAGTGGTTAAAATTCTTCAAAATTACTATCAAAATCTGGAGGAAAAGGTGGAAGTGAAGCTGCATGGAGCGGCTACCGGCGATGTGAAGAAATAGGAATCATTGTGTCAGGAAGGAGGTGTATCAGTATTTCTTTGAAAATTTATTTTTAGTCAAGTCCCTTAATTTGTTATTTCAGGAGGTGTTCTAATGCCAAGTTATGTAATTGTTGATAAGTGTGACGGTTGCAAGGGGCAAGACAAAACCGCTTGCATGTATATCTGCCCCAACGATTTGATGGTGCTCGACAAGGATACGATGAAAGCTTACAACCGCGACCCCTCAATGTGCTGGGAGTGCCAGTGCTGCGTCAAGATCTGCCCGCAGCAGGCCATGGATGTCCGCGGATACGCAGATTTCATTCCGCTCGGCGCGAGCTGTACCCCGCTTCGCGGATCAGAGGACATTATGTGGACAGTGAAATTCCGTGATGGATCGATCAAGCGCTTCAAGTTCCCTATACGGACCAACGCGGAAGGAACCGCCGAGCCATTGGGCGGCTACCCGGCACATGATGACCTGAACAACCCGGCTTTGGCCACCGAACCGGCATCGTTGGGTCTCGACGCCGTACCGGCATTGAAATAGAAAAGGAGGTGGAAACATGGCGAATTACAAAACTGTAGAAGTGAAAACTGACCTCCTGATCGTTGGCGGCGGCTTTGCAGCGTGCGGCGCAGCAACAGAGGCCGCCTACTGGGCCAAAAAAAACGGTTTAAAGGTCACCCTGGTGGATAAGGCGGCACTGGACCGCAGTGGTGCGGTCGCAATGGGCCTTTCGGCCATCAACCAGTATGTAGGGATTCGAGACGGGGAAAACACCCCGGAGGACTATGTCCGGTATGTTCGCCAGGACCTGATGGGAGTGTCCAGAGAGGACCTGGTTTTCAATATCGCGAGGCATGTGGATTCAACGGTTCACCTGTTCGAAAAATGGGGCCTCAAGATATGGACGGATGAGGAAGGGAAATATGTTCATGAGGGACGATGGCAGCTTATGATCAACGGGGAATCCTACAAGATCATAATCGCGGAGGCCGCTAAAAATGCCATCGCCGAGGCCGGGGGTGAAATTTACGAGCGTGTCTTTGTCGTCGAGCCGCTCGTGGAAGGGAATAAATGTGTAGGGGCAGTCGGGTTCAGCACCCGTGAAGAAGAATTCTATGTATTCAAAGCCAAGGCCACGATCATTGCTGCAGGCGGCGCGGTCCATGTGTTCCGGCCGCGGTCGGTTGGTGAAGGTTTCGGCCGGAGCTGGTATCCGCCGTTCAACACCGGCTCAAGTGCCTATTTTACGATCAAGGCCGGTGCCGAAATGACCTGCCAGGAAGTTCGTTTTATACCGGTGAGATTCAAAGATGCCTACGGTCCTGTCGGCGCTTGGTTCCTTCTGTTCAAATCGAGGGCTATAAGCGCTGAGGGCGGAGAATATATGGCCGTCCGCAAGGATGAGCTTCAGAATTGGGCTCCCTACGGCCTTGCCAAGCCGATTCCGGCCAACCTGAGAAACTATCTCGGTATGCTGGATGTCGAAGCCGGGCTGGGTCCTTTGTATATGGAGACGGCCGAGGCGATAGGCAAGATTGCTGATGCCTTCAAAGATGATCCGAAGGCTTTCAAGAAAAAGATGAAGGAACTTGAATCCGAGGCCTGGGAAGACTTCCTGGACATGACGATCTCACAGGCGCACCTCTGGGCGGCACAGAATGTCAAACCCGAAGAGAAGCACTCGGAGATTGCGGCGTGCGAGCCTTATTTCATCGGGTCCCATTCGGGTGCCTCCGGTGCGTGGGTAAGCGGTCCGGAAGATGTGGATACCCCGTATAAATGGGGTTATGTTAATATGACCACTGTCGAAGGGTTGTTCGCAGCCGGTGATGCTTCCGGTGCTTCGAGCCATAAATTTTCTTCCGGTTCCCACGCGGAAGGGCGAATATCCGGGAAATCAGCCATCCGCTATATTGTCGAGAAAGGCGCCGAGCCCGCTGTGGATGGAGCCAAGGTGGAAGAACTCAAAGGAAAGATTCTCGCCCCGCTCGATCGCTATAAAGAGCATTGCAAAGAGA